>JBLNAN010000028.1:0-5204 GCA_050259355.1 Syntrophothermus sp.
GATATCTTTTTTCCAAAAATAAGAAAAGGAAAGATATCACAGCGGGATATTATTTACCGATCCAGATCGTTTTGATATTGACAAATTCGCGGATCCCGAATTCAGAAAGTTCCCTTCCGTATCCTGATCTTTTGATACCGCCAAAGGGTAGTCTCGGATCCGATTTGGTCAAGCCGTTCACGAACACTGCACCCGTTTCAATCTGCCGGGCTACGCGTTCGCCTCTTTCAAGGTCTGTCGTCCACACACTGCCACCCAGTCCAAAAGCCGAATCATTGGCCACTTCGATGGCTTCTTTTTCATCTTTAACAGGGATGATGGCGACAACCGGTCCGAAAGTTTCTTCAAAATAAACCGGCATTTTTTTCTTTACATTGGAAAGGATGGTTGGCAGGTAGTAAAAGCCTTCACGGTCCATTCTTTTTCCCCCAAGAACCAGCTTAGCACCCATCTTCACGGATGTCTTAACCTGTTCATCGATATCATTCACGAGATCCTGGCGCGAAAGTGGTCCGACCCGGGTTTCCGGATCCGCGGGATCGCCGATTTTTAATTCGGAAAGGGCTTCTCTTATCTTTTCCTCGAATCCGTTCACATTTTGTTTTACCACGATAAAGCGCTTGGCGGCTATACAGCTTTGTCCCTGGTTGATCATACGGGCTGTGACGGCTGTTTTCACCGCTTTTTCCATATCCACATCATCCAAAACGATAAAGGGATCAGATCCCCCGAGTTCCAGAACGGCTTTTTTTATCAGTTTTGCGGCAGCAGAGGCAACATGACTTCCGGCAGCCTCGCTACCGGTTAAAGTAACCGCGGCAACCAATGGATTTTCGATGGCCCGGATCACTTCCGAAGAAGGAATCATAAGGGTTCTGAAAATATTCTCGGGAAAGCCTGCTTCCCGGAAAACTTCCTCGATGGCCAGCGCACAACCCGGAACATTCGAGGCGTGTTTCATCACGGCAGCATTCCCGGCCATCAGGGCGGGGGCAGCAAAACGAAATACCTGCCAGAACGGGAAATTCCAGGGCATCACCGCCAGGATAATTCCAAGCGGCTGAAAAACAACAAGACTTCTTTCAGCATCCGAGGGAATGATCATATCCCTTAACATTTCTTCCGCATGAACGGCATAAAAATCACAACCTGCCGCGCACTTTTCAACTTCCGACAAGGATTCGCTGATGATCTTTCCCATTTCATCGGTTATTAACCGGGCATATTTTTCCTTATTGGCCCGTAAAACCCCCGCGGCAGCCTTCATTTTGGCAGAGCGTTCGGCAATGGAGGTCTCACGCCATTTTTTCCAGTCCGCGTGGGTACGGTCAATGATAACTGGAATATCGCAGGAGGCATGCTCCATGTATTCCGAGATCAGTTTTCCGGTTGCAGGATTAATGCTTTTCATGTCTGAAATATTGAGCGGTATATGATTCTTTTGAATGGACAAGATCCTCGGGCGTTCCTTCAAATATAATATTACCCCCTTCATCACCTCCTTCTTTTCCAAGGTCAATGATCCAGTCGGCCGACCGGATCACCTCCAGGTTGTGCTCGATCACGACGATGGAATGATGATGCCGGATCAGGGATCCGAAAGCATCAATGAGCTTGTGAATGTCGTGCAGGTGCAGGCCGGTCGTGGGCTCATCAAAGATAAACAGGGTTGGTTTCTCGCTGGTTCCCTTGGACAGGAAAAAAGCCAGTTTGATACGTTGTGCCTCTCCACCGGAAAGCGTGCTCGATGACTGTCCCATGCGGAGATAACCCAAACCCACATCCTGCAAGGGTTTTAGACGGGAATAAATTTTCTTCTCCAGTGATGAAGGTTTACAATCCGTTGCAAAGAAGTCAATGGCCTCATCAATGGTCATTTCCAGTATGTCGACGATGGACTTTTCCCTGAATTTTACATCCAGCACCTCATCTTTGAATCTTTTTCCGTTGCAGCTTTCGCAGGTAAGAAAGATATCGGCCATGAACTGCATCTCGATCTTCACAACGCCTTCTCCTTCACATTCTTCGCAGCGACCCCCCTCGATGTTAAAGGAAAAATAACCGGGTTTATATCCCCTGACCCTGGCAAGTTGCTGGTCGGCATACAGGTTTCGGATGTCGTCAAACGCCTTGATGTAGGTAGCGGGGTTTGAACGGGAGGAACGGCCGATAGGATTCTGGTCTACCAGCTCAATGGCGCCGATCCGGTTATAATCCCCGTCGATACGGTCAAATTTTCCTGTCCTTTCCGAATATCCCTCGAACATCTTTTTTAAGGCGGGATACAGAATACGTTTAACCAGGGAGGTTTTTCCGGAACCGCTTACACCGGAGATGACGGTCAGGATGTGAAGGGGTATCTTTACATTGATATTCTTCAGATTATTCTCTCTGGCCCCGGTGATCTGGATAAACTCTTTCCATGATTTTCTTTTTTCAGGAACAGGAATATGAAGTCTGCGGCTCATGTATTTACCGGTCAGACTTTCTTCGTCCGCGAGCATTTCCTCGACGGTTCCCTGAAAAACCACCTCTCCGCCACCGGAACCCGCCAGCGGTCCGATATCGATCACCTGGTCAGCCGCGCGGATAATATCCTCGTCATGTTCAACAACGATAACGGTATTGCCGATATCGCGCAGACGCTCAAGTACCCTGATGAGCCTGTGGGTATCTCTCGAATGAAGCCCGATACTGGGTTCATCCAGAATATACATGGAACCAACCAGATTACTTCCGAGCGAGGTCGCAAGGTTGATTCTCTGCGATTCACCGCCGGAAAGTGAAGAGGACAATCGATTAAGATTCAGGTAACCCAGTCCAACATCCGTGAGAACTTCAAGCCGGTTTTTTAATTCTGCCAGAAGTCTTGCCGCAACTGCCCTTTCATATTCATTAAGCTCAAGATGTTCGATAAACTGCCGAAGTGCAGAAACGGGCATCAGAACGAGTTCATTGATTGATTTCCCGCTGATTTTCACATACCCTGCATCTTTTCTAAGCCTCGTGCCGCGACACTCGGGACAGATGGTCTTCCCCCGGTATCTGGACATCATCACCCGGTACTGAACTTTGTAATTCTGACTCTCTACAAATTCAAAAAAATCATTCAGCCCCTTGAAATACCGGTTGCCCGTCCACAAGAGATCCATCTGCTCGCTGGTCAGTTCATAAATTGGTTTATGAATGGGGAAATCAAATTTATAGGCATGCATCACGAGTTCGTTTTTCCACTCGCTCATTTTCTCGCCCCGCCAGCAGGCAATGGCCTCTTCATAAACCGATAAATTTTTATTAGGGATCACAAGATCTTCATCGATCCCGATAACCGTACCAAAACCTTCGCAGTTTTTGCAGGCGCCGAATGGATTGTTGAAAGTGAAGAGATTGGCAGAAGGTTCTTCAAAATCCATCCCGTCGGATTCAAACCGGTTTGAAAAAGAAATTCTTTCAGCCGTGGCTACCTGTTTCTCGATCATGCAATATCCATGGCTTTCATAGAAGGCAGTCTGGACGGAATCTGCGACCCTGCTTTTTTGCTCGGGATCAGCGTTGTCAACGGTAAGGCGGTCCACCAGAAGATATATTTCTTTCCCGGAACATTTCATCGGGGAGCTGATCTCATCGATCCGTAAAACCTCATCATTGATCATGATTCGTGAGAATCCCTGTTGCAGGAGAACTTTGCATTTTGCCGCAAGTTCATCTTTTCCTCCTTTCAGCGGAATAGGGGAGAAGATGCTGATTTTTGTACCGTCAGGAGAATCCATGATGAAATCGACCACATCCGTTACGGAATCCCTCTTGACAAGTCTCCCTGATACCGGCGAGTAGGTCTTGCCAATCCTTGCATACAGCAGTTTGAGATACTCATATATTTCGGTAGAGGTTCCTACGGTAGACCTTGGATTGGTTGTATTCACTTTTTGCTCGATGGCAATGGCCGGTGAAATTCCCCTGATATAATCCACTTCGGGTTTGCTCATCCTGCCAAGAAACTGACGCGCGTATGCGCTGAGACTCTCAACATATCTTCTTTGCCCGTCGGCGTAAAGCGTGTCGAATGCAAGTGAGGACTTGCCGGAACCCGAGAGTCCGGTAATAACAACAAGTTTATTCCTGGGGATGGCAAGACTGATATTTTTCAGATTGTTGACCCGGGCACCCTTGATGATGATGAAATTTTTCGGATCAAGATGATCCACCGATACTTCTTTCATGCCTTTCAAAAACAGTTTGCAAAGGTACGCAGAAAATCACCTTTTGGAAAGAAAACGGAAGCTGTTTTGGAATGATTCTTGTATTTTTGACGGCCTTATTTTTCCCGATAACTTGACATTTCATTTTTTATTTTTATATTTGCAAAAATTAATGTCCAACCTGCACGCAATAGTGCATAACCTATAGGAGGCCGGCTATCGAATAAATATCTACTCTTTTTTTTATAAAAGGAGGCCCCATGAACGCCCAACCAGTAGCAACTGATCAGGAACTGATTGGTAGATATTTAGCCGGAAATCAAGCAAGTCTCGAAATCCTTATAAGACGCCATAAGAGCCGCGTTTTTGCGTATATTCTCATGGTAGTTAAGGATAAAGAACTTGCCGAAGATCTTTTCCAGGATACTTTTATCAAGGTAATTAATACGATCCGTTCCGGAACGTACAAGGAAGAGGGAAAATTCATCCAGTGGGTGATGCGTATTTCGCACAACCTGATCATCGACTATTTCCGAAAATCCAAAAGAATTCCAATTGTTGAAAACAAGGAGGAGTTCGATATCTTTGAAAAGGTCAGGATTCCGGTGGAATCAATCGAAGAACAACTGATCACGGAGCAGATTCACCGGGATGTGAAAAAGCTGATTGATTTTCTCCCCCCCGAGCAGAAAGAGGTGCTGGTGATGCGTCATTATGGTGATATGAGTTTCAAAGATATCGCCGAGGTGACCAACGTGAGTATAAACACGGCGCTTGGAAGAATGCGGTATGCCTTGATAAATCTCAGGAAACTGGTGGACGAAAAAGAAATTATCCTTTCCGTTTAAGTCCTTTTTCCCTTCCTGAAAAAAAATTCTTCTTCATAAAATAACAGGCAGTCTATCCCGTTTGATCATTAACCAAATCAAACAAAAAATTGCCTATGAGGAAATCTCTTACACTTTATTCAGACACCCTTTCATCGTTTTCAAAGAAGAATAAAAC
>JBLNAN010000029.1:0-5161 GCA_050259355.1 Syntrophothermus sp.
CCCCCGATGATGATGGGAATAATATTTTTTTCAAGAATTTCCCCGAGCACCGATGCCACCGCGAAATAGGTATCCCTGATGGTAAAACCGGCTTTAATATTTCCGAGATCCACGATTTTAGGACGGAAGGCTCCGGGGTATAGACTGTACAAATGCTTCCTGACAAAATCCGGGGCCAGTGCACATCCCTCGTTATTCAATGAATCCCGGTCTTCTTTCACGCCCAGGATTACCAGGTCGGCACCTTCAGGATCAGGAAAATTATTTTTTTCTGTGTAGCTCTTGATCAGGTCGCCCATCCGGAATGGGCCCTGTTCACCGGCATAATTAAAATCAGCCAGATCGAGGGGCTCGAAAAAATCAGAAAAATCCATGGTATAAAAATAGGTCAGCTCAAAATTAAGCTTTTTTTCTTCCTTTTCTGAAAGGTTTTGCAGGTTCTGTTTCGCTGATGATCTTCATGGCGGCTTCCCTTGAAATCTGAACAGGATCCGTGCCTTTAGGGATCTTGTAGTTCTGCTTTTTGTAAGAAATATACGGTCCATATCGCCCGTTGAGGATCTTCAGATCTGCATCTTCAGGGAACTCCCGGATGGTTTTTTCAATCTCTTTCCGCTGTTTTTCTTCGATGATTTCCAGTGCCCTTTCTTTGGTAACACTCAGCGGATCATCGGTTTTTGGAAGCGAATAAAAAGCAGACTTGTACCTGATGTAGGGTCCGAAGCGTCCTACGGCTACGACCATTTCAGCTCCCTCGTGTTCACCAATCGTCCTTGGAAGCCTGAAAAGTTCCATGGCCTCTTCCAGGGTAATGGTATCAATGCTTTGTTCTTTTTTAAGCGATGCATAGCGGGGCTTCTTTTCTCCTTCTGATTCACCGATCTGCACAATAGGGCCAAATCTGCCCAGCCTGACGATCACTTTTTCACCTGTAGACGGATCGGTGCCAAGGTGTTTTTCACCACTCACCTTGCCTGAATTTTCCTGGGTTTCCTCAATTTGCTTGTGGAACGGGAAATAGAAGTCGCGGATCATCTTGTTCCAGGCAGTCTTACCCTGCGCGATCTGGTCAAATTCTTCTTCAACCGTGGCAGTGAAGTTATAATCCAGGATATTTTCAAAATACTGGAAAAGAAATGCATTCACCAGCGAGCCAATATCTGTTGGAAACAGCTTTCCTTTCTCGTATCCGGTCTTTTCTTTCTTTACACACTCCTTGATCTTGTTGTTCCTGAGGATGATGAGGCCGATATCGCGGATGATCCCCTCGCGGTTATCTTTCATCACATATTCTCTTTTCTGGATCGTGGAGATGGTCGGGGCATAAGTTGACGGTCGGCCGATACCCAGCTCTTCCAGCTTTTTAACCAGACTGGCCTCGGTGTACCTTGGCGGATGCATGGAGTATTTTTCCCTGGCGCAGATTTCCTTGTAGTGCAGGTTTTCATTGACCTTTACCATTGGAAGAATGCCTTCTGCAGCTTCTTCATCTTCATCATCATGGGATTCAAGATAAACCTTCAGGAATCCGTCAAATTTGATTACTTCACCGGTCGCGATAAACTTCTCGGCCGTGTCTGAGACATTAATGGTGATATTGGTCTTTTCCAGCAGGGCATCGCTCATCTGGGAGGCAATCATTCTTTTCCAGATAAGGTCGTACAGTCTTTTCTGTGAATTGTCACCGTTGATGGTTCGCTGGGTGGGATAGGTCGGGCGGATAGCTTCGTGGGCTTCCTGAGCGCCGCGGGATTTGGTGGCATACTGGCGGGTATGAACGTATTCCGGACCAAATTCTGTGGTAATTTCTTCTTTGGCCATCCCCAGCGCCATTTTGGAAAGATTCGTCGAGTCTGTCCTCATGTAGGTGATCTTTCCGGATTCGTACAATTGCTGGGCGACCCGCATGGTGTTTGCCACGGAGAAACCAAGTTTCCGGCTGGCTTCCTGTTGCAGGGTAGAGGTAGTGAAAGGAGGAGCAGGGGATTTCTTTCCGGGTTTTGTCTCGATATCCGCAACCGTGAACCGGGCGGTCAGGCACTTCTGGATAAACGCGGCGGCATCCTCTTTTTTCGTGAACCGCTTGTTTAATTCAGCCGTGAGGACTTTTTCTTCCCCGGTGATAAAATCTCCCTGGATGCGATAGGCGGAAGTAGCATTAAACCCCCGGATCTCTTCCTCCCTTTCCACGATGAGCCGAACGGCAACCGATTGTACCCTTCCTGCAGAGAGGGAAGGTTTCACCTTTCTCCACAGGAGCGGTGACAATTCAAACCCGACCAAACGGTCGAGCACCCTGCGTGCCTGTTGTGCGTCCACCAGGTTCTTGTCGATTTTCCTGGGATGCTCTATGGCTTCCAGAATCGCATTTTTTGTTATCTCGTGAAATACGATCCGTTTGGTTTGCTTCTCATCCAGATTCAGGGTTTCCTGCAGGTGCCACGCGATGGCTTCTCCTTCACGGTCCTCGTCAGATGCCAGCCAGATCACCTCGGCCTCTTTTGCATTCTTTTTCAGTTCGGAAACCACCTTTTTCTTCTCGGGAGAAATTTCGTAACGGGGTAAAAATCCATGTTCAATATCCACTCCCAGATCTTTCTTTGACAGGTCTCTCACATGCCCGAAACAGGATTTCACAGTATAATCTTTCCCCAGAAAACCTTCGATGGTCTTGGCCTTAGCAGGAGACTCAACGATAACCAGATTTTTGCCCATTACTTAATTTTTTGGTTCATCTTTTTAACCGGTCACAAAAGTAGTATAAAAAAATATTTACCAAGTTTTGAACGAAATTTCTCCTTTTTTTATTTCAAATGACTGTAATCCAGAAGATTTACCCCGTTCACTCCTTCCGCTTGGCAATAATCATTACCTTTGCCGGCTCATTGCTTAATCGGCTTTTTTCAAAAAGGTAATAGTTTTTTCAGGTGAAAAACAGAAAATTATTTATTGAAACCTATGGATGTCAGATGAATTTTTCTGACAGCGAGATTGTTGCGTCCATCCTGAAAGAAGAAGGATTTGAAACCACCACGGATATTCATGCCGCTGACGTGGTGTTCATCAATACCTGTTCCATCCGCAATCATGCTGAACAGCGGATCCGGAAAAGGCTTCAGTATATGAATTCGCTGAAGCGTAAAAAGCCGGGTATGATCATTGGGCTGCTGGGATGCATGGCGGAAAGGCTGAAGATTTCGCTGATCGAGGAGGAGAAAGTGCTTGACCTGGTGGCCGGGCCGGATACCTACCGTGATCTTCCCGGTCTGATCGCCAATGCAGAATCGGGACAGAAAGCCGTGAACACGATATTATCAGCCGAGGAAACCTATGCCGACATTTCCCCGGTAAGATATTCCTCAAACGGAGTAACCGCTTTCATTTCCATCATGCGGGGATGCGAAAACTATTGCGCCTACTGTATTGTGCCGATGGTGAGGGGACAGGAGAGGAGCAGGGACAGCGAATCGATCGTGGCCGAGGCCCGGGATCTGGTGGAAAAGGGATTCAGGGAAGTGACGCTGCTGGGTCAGAATGTCAATTCTTATTCCTGGAAAGGGAAGGATGGCGAAACGGGTTTTGCTGAATTGCTTGCCGGGGTGGCTGCGGTAAGCCCACTGCTGAGGGTCAGGTTTGCCACCTCGCATCCCAAAGATCTTTCCGACAAGGTGATCAAAACCATCGCGGAACATTCCAATATCTGCAAATCGATCCATCTTCCCGTTCAGTCAGGAAGCAACCGGATGCTGGATAAGATGAACCGTAAATACACCCGGGAAGAATATCTTGAAAGAATTTCAGCCATCCGCAGATACCTTCCCGATTGTTCGGTTTCTACCGATATCATCACCGGTTTTTGTGATGAAACAGAGGAAGATCACCGGGATACCTTGTCGCTGATGGAGGAAGTGGGATTTGATCTGGCGTATATGTTCATGTATTCTGAAAGACCGGGAACCCTCGCCGCAGAGCATTATCAGGATAACGTGCCCGCGGAGGTCAAGGAAAAACGGCTGGAAGAGATCATCGCGCTTCAGCAGAAAAATTCATGGAAAAGCAATAAAAAAGAAGTCGGGAATACCTGCCAGGTATTGGTTGAAGGACATTCAAAGCGATCGAAAGAACAGCTTTTCGGCAGAAACACCCGCAACAAGGTCGTTGTTTTTCCGGCCGGCAACCATCAGCCGGGAGACTACGTTGAAGTGACCATACATAAACATACTTCTGCCACGCTGATCGGGGATTGGACGGGTAAATGATTTTTTTTTAATTTTGTATTTCTTTTCAGAAGGAGAAGAAGCGTTTGAAAATCATCTGTTTTAATTAATTGCCAAATTGTTTACTAATCGTATCATGATGAAGAAAATTTCAGGATTTCCTCTTGTTTTTCTGCTGATGTTCTCGATAGGAATGACTTCCTGCGTTACCCAGAAGCAGGTGAAATACCTTCAGAAAAGACAAGCGGATGATACCACTTCTTCCTATCTTCAGAAAAGAGGTCCCAATTACAAGCTGCAGCCTTACGACAATCTCTATATCAAGATCTTCAGCCTGGATGAAAAATCCTATTTCTTCTTCAACCGGCAAAATTCAGGATTAAATTCCTATAATGATTATACTGAAAGTGCTTTATATCTTAACAGTTATACCGTAAACGATTCAGGTTATATTGATTTTCCGGTGGTAGGAAAAATATATGTCAAGGACCATGATGTGGAACAGATCAAGGCAATGGTTCAGAACAAGATCAGCCAGTACCTGAAAGAGACGAGCATCATCGTGAAGCTTGTCAATTTCAAAATTACGGTTCTGGGAGAGGTCAGGACACCGGGAGAGAAAAAGATTTACCAGGACCAGCTGAATATTTTCGAGGGGATTTCCATGGCAGGTGATCTGACTGACTTTGCCGACCGCGGGAAAGTCGCCTTGATCCGTAAAACCGGCGAGGGTTCCAAAATCATTTATCTTGACTTAAACAGCAGTAATTTGTTGGTTTCGCCGTATTACCAGCTTCAGCCCAACGACATTATTTACGTTGCACCGCTGAACATAAAGCGCTGGGGCAGCGAGACTTTCCCATGGGCGCTCATCTTCGCGGGGGTCACATCGCTACTGCTCATCATGAATTATTTTAAATAAAAATTTCGCCGTGAACGATAAT
>JBLNAN010000030.1:0-3019 GCA_050259355.1 Syntrophothermus sp.
CAGGTGAACTTCGTGTATTTTTTTTTACCGCAGAGTCGCAATGAACGCAGAGACTCGCTAATCACCATTCGCCACTCGCCACTCAAAAACGCCCAACGCTCAATGATCAGGTAATTTGGAAATTGATAATTGGAAATTGGATATTGGACGTTTTTAAATAACTTTGCTTCAAGAATCAAAAATCACAAAATAATCATCGGAGGAAAAAAAATGAGTAAAGACATTCTTAACCTGAAACCTGAACATCTCTGGAAAAACTTCTATTCACTCACTCAAATTCCGCGTCCTTCCAAGAAGGAAGTAAAAATTCAGGAATTCATGGTGAATTTCGGACAAAACCTTGGCCTTGAGACCATCAAGGACGAAGTTGGCAACGTGATTATTCGTAAACCAGCCACCCCGGGAATGGAAAACCGCAAAGGCGTTATTCTCCAGGGGCATCTCGATATGGTTCCTCAGAAGAACAGTGATACTCCTCATAATTTCGAAACCGATCCCATCGATGCCTGGATTGATGGCGAGTGGGTTAAGGCAAAAGGCACAACTCTCGGTGCTGATAACGGCATGGGCGTTGCAGCAGCGATGGCCATACTGGAGTCAAAAGATATCCAGCACGGACCAATAGAGGCTTTGTTTACCTGTGATGAAGAAACCGGGATGACCGGTGCGTTCGGACTGAAACCCGGCATTCTGAAAGGTGATATCCTGATGAATCTTGATTCTGAAGATGAAGGAGAGTTGTATATTGGCTGCGCCGGCGGCACCAACGGAAATATTTCCATTTCCTATTCTGAGGTACAGATTCCGGCGGGTGTTGCCGCGATGAAGATCAGTGTTACTGGTTTGAAAGGCGGACACAGTGGTGTGGATATTCATCTCGGGAGAGGAAATTCCAATAAAGTTCTCATCCGCCTGCTCTGGGTTGCCGCTCAGCGTTTCGGCCTGCGCCTGGCCTCCATTGACGGTGGCAGTCTCCGTAATGCCATCCCGCGGGAATCCTTTGCTGTTGTCACTGTTCCTTCAGATAAGAAAAATGAATTCCTTGCTTATGTAAAGGAACTTGAGGCTATCGTGAAGAAAGAACTTTCAGCTGTTGAACCTGACATGAAGATCATGGCAGAAGATTCTGCTGCCCCTTCATTCCTTATGGATGAGAAGGCTCAGTTTGCCCTACTGAATTCGGTATATGGTTGTCCTAACGGTGTGATCCGGATGAGCAACGAAATGCCGGGCCTCGTGGAAACATCCACCAATCTTGCCATCGTGAAATCCGAGAACGGAAAGATCAAGATCATGTGCCTGCTCCGCAGTTCGGTAGATTCTGCTAAAAATGATCTGGAACAGATGATGCAAAGTGTTTTCGAACTGGCTGGTGCAGAAGTGGTTTTTGATGGCCAGTATCCCGGATGGAAACCGAATCCTGCATCCCCTATCCTGAAAGAAATGCAGAAAATCTATCAGGCAAAATATGGTAACATACCGGAAATCAAAGCAATTCATGCAGGACTGGAATGCGGCCTCCTGGGAGGTGTTTACCAGAACCTTGATATGATTTCCTTTGGTCCGACCATCCGTTATCCGCACTCTCCCGATGAGAAAGTTAACATCTCTACCGTGCAGAAATTCTGGGATTTCCTCGTTGAAACACTGAAACAGGTGCCGGTTAAATAACAATTTTTAAAAGTTCCATTTGCAGGAATAAAAATTTTATTTAATTTTGCACTCCCAAAAGGAAAGATCATGACAAAGAGAACATTTCAACCTTCGAACAGGAAAAGAAAGAATAAACATGGTTTTCGTGAAAGAATGGCCAGTGCCAATGGTCGTAAAGTCCTGGCTTCAAGAAGGGCTCAAGGAAGAAAAAAACTGACCGTTTCTGACGAAAAAATAGGTGAGAAATAATTTTGTTTCTTTGATATCAGAAAAAATTCTTTAATTTTCCACAAAAAGAAGATAATTAACAAATTATCTTCTTTTTTTTGTTTTCATCCTTATCCCAAAAAGCCATGAAAAAAGATTTCCTCAAACAAGCCGTACCTTACCTGGTGGCCATTGTGGTATTTGTTATCATCACTTTTGTCTTTTTCAGCCCACTGCTGGAAGGTAAAAAATTGTACCAGTCTGATATTGCAAATTTCAGTGGAGGTGCCAAAGAGATCATCGATTATCGGCAACAAACCGGTAAAGAACCTTTGTGGACCAACTCCATGTTTGGCGGAATGCCCGCCTATCAGGTATCAACCAAATACACGGGTAATTTTCTTGGTTTTTTCGACAGGGTTTTCAGGTTAGGACTCCCCCGTCCGGCGGATATGTTTTTCCTGTATTTCCTTGGATTTTTCTTCCTGCTCGTGGTTTTAAGGGTTAATCCCTGGCTGGCCATGGCCGGGGCGATTGCCTATGGCTTTTCATCGTATTTCCTGATCATTATAGAGGTGGGACATAATTCCAAAGCCGATGCCATCGGATACATGGCGCCGGTGATAGCGGGAATTATTCTAACGCTCAGGCGAAAATATTTCCTGGGCGGGATCCTCACAACCTTGTTCCTTTCCTTACAGATCCGGGCGAATCATCCCCAGATAAGTTATTATCTGATTTTAACAGCTGTTATCCTTGGAATTTGTGAACTGGTCAGCGCCATCCGTTCAAAAGAATACATGCCCCTTGTAAAATCCATCGTGGTGTTGTTCGCGGCAGGTATTCTTGCGGTTTTAACCAACATCAACACCCTCTGGCCAACCTACGAATACAGCAAGTACACCATTCGCGGCAAATCAGAACTTACTTCCGAAAAAGAGAACCGTACCTCCGGGCTCGATAAAGATTATGCCACGCAATGGAGCTATGGTGTTGGCGAAACGATGACTCTCCTGATCCCGAACATGTATGGCGGAACGTATCAGAAGGTGGGTATGAATTCTGCCACGGCAAAAGCTTTGCGCGAAAATAATGTTCCCGAACAGAGCATCAGCCAGTTTCTGGACCAGCCACTGCCCATGTACTGGGGCCCGCAACC
>JBLNAN010000031.1:0-4465 GCA_050259355.1 Syntrophothermus sp.
GCCCGGAATGCGGCAAGCCGATAGACCGATAGACCGATAGACCGATAGACGGTTAGACCGATAGACCTTTAGACCTTTAGACCTTTAGACCTTTAGACCGTCACTCGTCACCCGTCACTCCTCACGACCATATTTCTCGCGCTAAAATTTAATTCCGCGAGTTCTGCGTGAAAATGAAATCAGTGAAAATCAGTCTCATCAGTGGTTTCTGTGTGCTAAAAAAAATTCTTGATTTATTACCTGTTCGTGCCGCCATTACTGAAGCGTCACCCTTCCCACATCACATAAGACGCCGCCGTTGCTCTCACAGCTTCTTTGGCTGATGTAGCGTTGAAGAACCTGCTTTCAAATTTTGAGCTGTCGAAAAGATACTCGTGCGTGTACTGATACATCATTTCAACGCTTTCCCGTGCCAGCGGGTTAAAAAGACCACCAAGCTGCATCATCCATGGCTTCATTACAGAATGGTCTGTTCCTGTTTTGAAAACCTCTGCAGCAACGGAGATGAATTCCTTTCCCGTTAGTGGATTGTCTGAAGTCGGCAGATGCCATGTCTGACCATATGCTTCCGGCGTGTTTCCAAGTAATGCCACGGCTCTTCCGGCATCCGGTGTAAAGGTATAAGAGTGACGGAGCAAGTCGTTTCCAAGCCATGTGGGTTTCTTTTTCTCCTTCATTTTCATGAAGATCATCCCGTGCATAAAAGTATTGTATGCACCCGGACCGACGAAATCTGCCGACCGTGCAATCATTGCTGAAAGCCCACCATTCTTTATCTCGTCATTCAACAGGTTTGCAAGGGCTGCCCTGATTTCACCCTTTCTACTGCAGGGATTAAAAGGAGTTTCTTCAGTCATGGGACCTTTTACCAATCCATACATATATACGTTGTCGAGAAACACCAGTTTTGCCCCGTGCAGCAGGCACCCATTGATCACGTTGTTCATGAGGACTGGCCATTCCTTTTTCCAGACTTTGGTATCGTATTTTAACCCAGCCAGGAGATAAACTACCTCTGATCCTTCTATTGCGTTGGCCGTTTGTTGAGCATCCAGAAGATCTGCCTGAAAAGTTTCCTCATCAGAATATTTTTTTGGATTTCTTCCCACCAGCCGGATATGGTCGGTAAATTTCTTAAGGTGAGGAACCAGGTGCATACTGATTGAACCACCACTGCCCAGGATTGTTTGCATAGTTTTTATTTTAGTGACTACGTGTGACTAAGAAAACTTGTTAAATATAAAATTTAATTCCGCGAGTTCTGCGTGAAAATGAAATCAGTGAAAATCAGTCTCATCAGTGTAATCGGTGTTCTATTAAAAATTCTCATCAGCACACTGAGTTTCACTGATCAGACTGATTTCCACAGTCAAATAAATAAGTGATGTTGTGATGTTTCTCAGTGTAAATCAGTAAAATCAGTGGTTTCTGTGTGCTAAAAAAAATCAAATCAGACTAATTCCCACAGTTTCTATCTAAAATCCAAATCAAAAATCATTTATCATATATCATTTATCGTATATCTCCCAAAAACTCCAAAATCATCTCCTTCAGTTCCTCATGAAACTTCTCCCTGTCAAACCCCGGCGGATCGGTTGCCGGTAGAAATCCGGGCAATTTCTTCAGGGCTTCGGGGAAAGGACTCAGAAAGGAAAAATGCCCTGCTCCCTTGATCACTTTTGTTATGACTTTTGATGGATCAGGGACACTTTTTTCAACCACTTCTGCATTCCACAGGGGAGTATAAGAATCATGCTCTGCCATCAGGATCAGAATGGGAATGGATACTTTATCCAGTCCGTGCATGAACCAGCCTGTTGCGGGGGCAAGCAGTACAGCAGCCACTACCCGCGTATCGTGATCCAAGGTAATCACCTCGCCTTCCATCGTCCTGGGCGTGCCGCCGGCCAGCGCAAGTGCCGTGTATCCGCCCATGGAATGTCCGATTACCGCCACTTTGCCATTCAGGTTCTTCCCGAAATCAGGATGATCCAGTAACCTGTCAATAGTCATCTTCAGGTGGCGGGGACGATATTGCAGGTTTTCAACTGAATCTCCAAGGTGATTATCGACGCGGTTATTCCCGTAATGTTCGGTCATGGCAACGATGAACCCGTTTTGCGCCAGGTGCCGGGTGATGGTATGGTAGATCAGGTGCGATCCGCCGCTCCCGTGGGAAATCAGCACGAGCGGGTATTTCCCCGCAATCATCGGGGCATCCATGGCAACATCCATCATGTAAGGCCCGAATGCCGTGGGTTTTGAGGGCTCCATTGAAGGATAATGAATCACCACCGGAAAAGATATTCCAGTTTCAGGATCAGTAATTTCGAGTTGTTTGCAGCCGGTCATTTGTTGTTATTCGTTGTTATTCGTTGTTATTCGTTTTCCATCACGCTATCACGAGTTTACGAGTTTACGTGTTCACGAGTTCACGAGTTCACGAGGAAAGGAGGCGCCTTTGGCGCAATCGCTGAGAACGCCGAACTGTGTCCCTCGTGCAACCCCCGTGTCCCTTGTGGTTTAACAAACATTTTTCTGAAAATCACTTTTTTAAACACAAAGGGCATTCAAATTCATCCCGCATCCCGCATCCCGCATCCCGCATCACCCGTCACCCGTCACCCGTCACGCGTCACGCGTCACGCATCACCTCAATCCACACCGGGGCATGATCACTGGTCTTCTCCCATCCCCGCACCTGCCGGTCGACGCCTGCATTTACCAACCGGTCCTTCAGGTCGGGAGTCAGCAGCAGATGGTCAATTCTCAGTCCGGCATCCCGTTCATAATTGTTCCGGAAATAGTCCCAGAAGGTATAGATCACCTGGTCAGGATACTTGTATCTCAGCGCATCACACCAGCCCTGGCTGATCAGCCTGCCAAAGGCCTCCCGTGTTTCCGGACGAAACAAGGCATCTTTGACCCACCTCTCGGGTTTATAAGCATCCAAACCCGTTGGAATTACGTTATAATCACCCAGCATCACGGTTGGCTTTCCCGACCGCATGAGCGAAGCCCCATGTAGTATCAGCCGCTCCAGCCATTTCAGCTTGTAATCAAATTTGGGTCCCGGTGCAGGATTTCCATTGGGAAGATACAAACAGCCTATGGTGATCCCGTTTATCTCTGCTTCAATATACCGGCTGTGTTCATCAGCAGGATCACCTGGCAATGCCCTGCATACCTCATTTATTTTCAAGTTGTTTTTTGCAAGAATTGCCACCCCGTTCCAGCTTTTCTGCCCGTGCCAGATGGCCTCGTATCCCAATGCATTGATGTCGAAAACCGGGAAATTATCCTGAGGAGCTTTCAATTCCTGCAGGCAAACAATATCAGGACTTGTTTCCTGTAACCACCTGAGCAGCACCGGTAACCGGCCATTCACGCCATTCACGTTATAGGTTGCAATTCGCATTGTTATTCAATTGTTATTCGGTTGTTATTCGGTTGTTATTCGGTTGTTATTCGTTGTTATTCGTTGTTATTCGATTGTAATTCGATTGTAATTCGATTGTAATTTGGTAATTGGGTTATTAGGTAATTTGTAATTCGTAATTAATTCGTAATTCGTAATTCGTAATTAATTATTCTTACCTAAGCACTTTCAGGTATTTCGCGATATACTCTTCCTTCGACTTTTGCTTGTACTGCACGATGTACCTTGGGTGTTCGAGCATGATCAGGTTTTTGAAAAAATGGAATTCATCATTGATTTTTTCAAAATATTTCAAATTTTTCTTTCCCAGTATAAAACAGATCTCCTGATCAATTCCGAAACTGATTTGTTTTTTTATACTGGAAATAATGAAGGGTTTTATAATTCCGAATAATTCCTGTGAATCATAATAATTATAATTCACGAATTTATTTTTTTCATTCAATTTTACGAAGCCCAGTGGGCAAATGGAATTAATATAATAACGGCTGTAGAATTTTTCCGCTCCGCCAAAACGTTCAATAAGTTCATAAACAAAAACCGAAGAAGGCTCGTGGGTGGAAAACGAATTGATTTTTATTCCACAAACCTCCTTCAGTCTTTTCGTATCGGTGAAAGGAATTCCTGTAGCGCCGGCACCATGCCTTCCGGGATTAATACCCAGAATTGATTTCCTGATTTTTGTATCGGAATAATATTTCCTGTAAAATGATTCCATGGCCCTGGTTATTTCCGGCTCGCCGGCATAAGGATTCAGCGCAGCGATACCTTCAGGGAGCCCGCTCAGTTCGAGGGATTTGTTAAACCGGATAACCTTTTCAGCAAAACTCATTTCAGGCATTAAAATCAAAAATGTATGTTAAAACCGGTAAGCAATGGAAAGAAGCGCGGATTTGTTGGTTACTCCAAAATTAATGTTATTTTCAGTGTATTCAGCTACAACGTCATTTTCCGTTGAAGTTGCCTCTCTTTTCTGGATCTGGTACGCAACAAAAGGCTGAACTTCCGCGCCGATGACAAATTTTT
>JBLNAN010000032.1:0-4953 GCA_050259355.1 Syntrophothermus sp.
ATGGAAAAATTTGTTGGTGGTTACATCCACCGGAGTATTAGAAAAGAATCCTTCCCATGGCACTCCTTCGAAATCACGGATAAGGCGGCCTACCCAGGCGCTTGAGTCAATTCCTGACCTGTCAGGATTCATAACAATGGCAATAGAACTGGAGTCAACATTGGGATCACCCATCATCAGGGTCATGGGAATAACTTCAAAATCCTCAATGGTATCAACAGGGGCGCTTCCAGGCATTGAATCATTGTTTATAGTAATATCATCAAAATAGATGACTATATTATTGGTGAGTGTTAATGGGTCTTCAAAGTCGGGCATAAAGCTTATGGTAGGATATGTCCCGGTTTTTGAAGTGAAATTAAAAACCATTTCTTCCCAGTGATTTGTCTGCGTTTGAGGTGTTGTTGAAAAAGTTTCCAGATTACCGGCAGTACCACCTTCTATTTTAAATTTGATCGGACTAATACGGGGTTTCCACACCTTTACATGGACGTATTTATTGGTAGTAACGTCGATGGGTACCGGAAGATTTGAAAAAAAGCCTCCCCAGGGAACGCCATTTTTTGAACGGTCAAAGCGTACTACCCAGTTGCTGGTATCAATTCCGGACTTGTCGGGGTTCGGAACGATCATCATGCTACTGCTGTCATTCGTGCCTCCCAGCATCAGGTTCATGGGGATAATATCAAAAGTCTCAATAAATTGTGCGACTGATACACCCGACATGGCTATCAGCATCAACGAAATTAGTATCAGTTTTTTCATAATTTTCTCTTTTTTAATAAATTAATTACTTCATTTGGTTTTAATTTAAATAAATATAAGCATTTTTTTTCTCAATGAAAAGATAATTATCAATATTTTTTTTAATCATTTACTGTTGATAAACCTCCTAATTTTGTTTTTCTGAAATTTTACTTCTTCCCGATGCCTGTTCATGATTTCATCCGGATCACCAATGCCACCGCAAACAACCTGAAATCACTCTCGGTTAGTATACCGAGAAACAAGCTCACCGTGGTATCCGGAGTTTCAGGATCTGGAAAATCCACCCTTATCTTTGATGTTTTATACCAGGAGGCAGGAAACAGATTTCTGGGATCTTTCTCTTCCGGGGCCAGGCATTTTTTCGGGAAGATGAAACAGTCGGAGGTCGAGAAAATCGAAGGATTGTCGCCTGCCCTGACTGTTGATCAGCGGACCGCGAGAGACAATCCCAGGTCTACTGCCGGCACGATGACGGGTATTTATGATTATCTGAGACTCCTGTACGCCAGAACAGGCAAAGCCGATCCCGCGTCGAGAGTACAAGAGATCAACCGCAACCTGTTTTCTTTCAACTCACCGGCAGGGGCCTGCCCGTTATGCAAGGGGCTCGGCGTTGAGGATTACCTCGATCCTGAACTCTTGGTTGCAGATGAAACAAAATCTATCCGCGACAGGGCGCTGGTGATCACTGCTCCCAATGGCTACATTATCTATTCACAGGTGACCATGGAGGTGATGGATCAGATCTGCAGGGCGGAAGGGTTTTCTGTGGATATCCCTTGGAAGGATCTGACCCCGGACCAGAAAAATATAATTCTGTATGGCAGCGACAAGATCGAAATACCCTTCGGCAAACATACGCTTGAGTCGAGAATGAAATGGACAGGGATTACCGCAAAACCGCGGGAAACCGGGTATTACAAGGGGATTATTCCCATCATGGAAAATATCCTCAGAAGAGACCGGAACAAAAACATCCTGAGATTTGTCAGGACGGTCCCCTGCCCTGCCTGCCAGGGAAAAAGACTGAACAAAAATGCACTTTCGGTCACGATTGATGGCCGTAATATCTGGGATTTGTCATCACTGGAGTTCGATGACCTGGAACGGGAACTAAACAAAATACATTTCGATCCACAGGAACAAACCATTGCCAAGCCTATTCTGAATAAACTTTTCAGTCTTACGAAGCAGTTGCACGAGCTGGGACTCGGTTATCTGACTTGTACCAGGGATTCCGGCACCTTGTCGGGAGGTGAAACGCAGCGGTTACGGCTGGCCGTGCAAACCAGGACCGGCCTCACGGGGATCACCTATCTTTTCGATGAACCTTCTATCGGGTTGCACCCCAGCGAAACCATGCGGCTGATCAATGTTCTGAAAGATTTGAGGGACAAGGGTAACACGGTAATCGTCATCGAACACGACGATCTGTTTATACGCCACGCCGACTGGCTTGTTGACATAGGGCCTGGCGCGGGAATTTATGGCGGAGAACTGATCTGGTCGGGTGCTGTCGCGGATATTCCCCATCTTCCTGCTGAAAAGATCCATGCCAGCCGAACGCTATCCTTCCTGACCGGTCTTGAAAAGAACGATATCAGACATGAGATCCGCGAAAATCCTGAATGGTTGATTGTTGAGGGCGCTTCAGCCAATAATCTTAAAGATATCACCGTGCAATTCATGCTGGGCGGTCTCAATGTCATCACCGGTGTTTCGGGCGCCGGTAAATCCTCTCTTGCCGAAGAGGTGGTCGGAAAGGCGCTGAAACGAAGGCTAAACGGGAGCAACGACATCCCCGGGAAATTTAAAACCATACTCCATGCAGAGAAACTTTCAGGGGTAATTACGATTGATCAGTCTCCCATTGGCCGGACCCCGAGAAGTAACCCTGCCACGTACACCGGACTTTCTGATTCCCTGAGGGATCTTTTCGCAGATCTTCCCGAGTCAAAGCGCAAAGGCTTCACCAGAAGTCATTTCTCGTTCAATACCGAAGGCGGACGATGTGAAAATTGCCAGGGAGCAGGTTATATTCAAACGGGAATGCATTTCATGGGAGATGTTGAGATCCCCTGCGAGGTATGTGAAGGAAAGCGATTCAAAGATGAGATACTGGAAATTCGCTGGAGAGGAAAGAACATGTTTGATGTTCTTGACATGTTCATCAGCGAGGCACTGGATTTTTTCAGTGATCAGCCTAAAATTCTTGCTTTTCTCAAGGTGATGAATGATCTGGGACTTGGTTATCTCAAACCCGGCCAGCGTTCCACCACCCTGAGCGGCGGTGAAGCCCAGCGCATAAAACTGGCCACGGAACTGGTAAGAAAAGCTTCAAAAACCACCTTGTATATTCTGGATGAGCCAACCACCGGGTTGCATCATGCCGATGTCGGCCGGTTGATCGGGGCATTGCTGAACCTCACCCGCCAGGGCCACACGGTTATCGTTACCGAGCATCATTCCAGTGTAATTGCCGTTGCCGATCACATTGTTGAACTGGGACCGGGAAGCGGGAAACTGGGCGGATTTGTTGTTGAGACAAAGATTAATGACCCGGTTGATCCTGCCAGAATTGTACCGCTCACCGGATCTGAACAAAACTTTGCCGGGGATAACGACATTCATCTTGTTGGAATATCCACCAACAATCTTAAAAATATTAATGCCGATATTCCGAAGAACAAAATGACTGTCATCACCGGGGTATCCGGCAGCGGAAAATCATCCCTGGCTTTTGACACCCTGCATGCAGAAGGGAAAAACCGTTTCATGGAAAGTTTTTCGGCTTACATCAGGACCCGGATCGGTATGGAACAGGGGGCAGACGCTGAAGAAATCAGCGGCCTCACTCCCACCCTCGCCATTGATCAGAAGAACCGGGCGGCTACTGCCCGGTCAACGGTGGGAACCATGACCGGAATCTACGATTTGTACAGGTTACTGTATGCAAGAGTTGGGATTTCCCAAAAAATTGCATCACCGGTTCTTTCTTCCCTGTTTTCCTTCAATCATCACCATGGCGCCTGCGAAAAATGTGACGGCATCGGATACCTGACCCTGGCAAGTGAAGAAAAATTAATTACCCATCCTGAAAAAAGCCTTTTACAAGGTGCTTTGGATAGATCCAAAACAGGAAAATTTTACGGGGATCCTTTTGGTCAGTACACGGCAACCCTGAAGGCCGCCGGAAAACTACATTCTGTTGATTTTAATTTTCCATGGAACCAGCTTTCAGCAGAAGCCAGGAAAATCGCGATGAAGGGAACCGGTGACGAAATTTATGATGTTACCTGGGAATACAGGCGTGGCGAGCGAACCGGAAGTCATCATTTTAAAGGAAAATGGATTGGATTCCTTGGTCTGGTGAATGAAGAATATGCCCGTAAACATGCGGATCACCGGGGGGAAGAAATGATGGGACTGATGGAAAAGCAACTATGTCCTGAATGTCGTGGCAAAAGACTCAATCCTGACGCGTGTTCATTCACAATCGGCGGGAAGGATATTGCAGAGCTTTCCAACGGGCAGATAAAAGACAATCTTGAATTCTTCAACCAGCTTGATACGCTGCTTCAGGATTCCTCCCGGGTAGCGATCGCCTCTGATCTTAAGGTTGAAATCATCAAAAAGCTGAAGATCCTGATGAACCTCGGGTTACCCTACCTTGCAGTTTCACGAACACTGTCCTCTCTCTCGGGAGGCGAATTTCAGAGGGTAAAGCTGGGGGCCCTACTCGGATCAGGGCTTACGGGTATAACGTACATTCCGGATGAACCTACACTGGGATTGCATCCTTCCGATACGGAAAAGCTTATCCAAACGCTGAGGTCGTTGCAGGAGAATGGCAATACGCTGGTGATAGTGGAACATGACCGTGAAGTGATCCTGGCAGCAGATCACATCATTGATATGGGACCCGGCGCGGGAAAAGAAGGAGGAAAAGTTCTGGCGACCGGATCGGTCAATGCTATCATGAATGATCCTGAATCTGTGACAGGACCCTTTCTTCTCAAAAAATATCATTTTAAGGAACCGTCGGGATCTGCATCAGGGGATGGAATCGTGATCCGGGGAGCAAATGCCCATAATCATAAAAATATTGATATCAATTTTCCTGAAAAGGGCATTACCGTTATCAGTGGCGTATCGGGTTCGGGAAAATCTACTTTGATATTTGAT
>JBLNAN010000033.1:0-3139 GCA_050259355.1 Syntrophothermus sp.
ATTGTGGGATTGTAAGGTTTTTTATACTTTTACCCAAAATCCCAATCTATGAAGCAAATTTTCATCCTCCTGCTGGTCGCGGGATCAAGTCTTTTTCTTGGCGCGCAAACAAAATTCGAAAAAGGTTACTTTATCGGCAACGACGGAAACCGGGTTGAATGCCTGATCAGAAATGTATCGTGGCGCTATAATCCTTCTGATTTTACCTACCAGGTGAATGACACCGCCCAGCCTAAAACCCTGTCCACCGGCGATGTCCTCGAATTTGGTCTGGATGGCGGGAACCGCTTCATCAGCCGGGAAGTCATGGCCGACCTCTCGTCAGATGATGAAAGCAACCTGGATAACAAGAAAGACCCGGCATGGATGAAAGTACATTATTTTCTTTCCATACTCGTGGAAGGCAAAGCAAATCTTTACAAATATGTTTCCCCGGCAATGACCCGGTTTTTCTACAGCAAGGAGGATCTTCCGCTGCAGCAGCTGGTATACAAGAAGTACCGCCCTTATGATGATAAGGATTTTATAGGAACCAACCTGTTTTTCCGGCAGCAGCTCTGGAACAATGCCAACAATGGAAAACTAACGGTAAAACAACTGGAACAGGTGAACTACGAGGAACGCGACCTGGTCACCTTTTTCACGGCCTACAACCTTGAAAATGGCGGAAACAACAAGCTGATCACGAAAAAGAGGGACAAGGTTGGCTTTCACCTGGATATTGACCCGGGTGTTTCTTTTTCAAATGTTACCGTTCAGGCAACCAGCACAGGTTTTATTGATGAAAACAGCCCTGACTGGGTTTTTGATACAAAAGCCGGTTTCCGTATCGGGATAAATTTTGAAATTGTCATTCCTTATACCAACCGGAAAGTCATCTGGATGTTTGAACCCAATTATAAATACTATTATGGCAATTGCGCGGGAACAAATATTCCCATCCCGATGGTTGCGAATATTAATTTAATTGAAATTCCTACCGGAGTAAGATATTATGCTTTCCTGAACAAGAACCTTTCTGTTTTTGGCAATGTTTTGGTAACCCTGCCCTTCATGACTTTTGCTCCCGGTTCGGATGTCAATTTTAAAGATTATCCTGAAGCAGGTTATCATCCCCGAGGGGGATTATCCGTGGGCGGCGGTGTAATGTGGAAAAGGTTCGGCGCAGAATGCCGCTACAACCTCCGCAGAAAATCTGTTTCCCATTACGAAGGAAACTTGTCTTCATATGATCTCCTCTCAAAATACAAAAGCCTGGAACTGATGGTCAGCTTCAGGCTTTTTTAGTGATGCGGGAGGTGTGAGGTTTGCAGTTTGCAGTTGGGAACTGCAAACTACAAATTGCAAACTACAAATTATTTACTCTTCATCTCAATATACTTCTTCAGTTCATCAACGGATTTCTGGCGGAGGGCATCGTGTACATCGTCATAATTTTCGGGATCATACACGTAATCATAGGCGTACTTTGCAAAATCCAGCTTGGTTTTTTCACCACTGAAGACATAAATCACCTGGCGTACCTGGTCTGAGGTGAGACACTTGGTTTTTACCAGGTTTTTCGCATTGTTCAGCCTGGGAGGATCAAAAGGTGCCATGGATATAGCTTCCCTTGAGGTGTAAAAATCGGGATCGCTGATGGGACTGTCACATTTGCCTTTTTTGGTCTCACCGGAATTGCCCTTTGCTTCTGATTTTCCGCCCTTTTCCGTCTCGGCTTTCCCGGTAACTTTACCATTTCCTTCTTTCTTATCCTTATCCTCTTTTTCTTCTTTCTTTACCGCTTGTTTATCATTATCGTCTCCATCTTTCTTTACCGCTTGTTTATCATTACCGTCTCCTTCTTTCTTTACGTCGGAGCTCCAGTCGTGACTGGTTGACTTCAGTTCGTATTTTCCTTTTTCATTCTTCTCGATAACAAAATAAAATTCAGCGTGAGGCTTATTCATCACTGATTTACTGATAGGAGGGATGCCGGTTTCATCCATAAAAACCTTCATCTTCACCATGGGTCCGCCGATATTATCGGCATTCACTTTTGCTTCAGGTGTTGAATTCTGACGTGAACTGTTCACTTCGAGAATAAATTTTTCGCCCTTTGCCGAGAAAACAGTTACGGTTGTGCCTTGTGAAAAAGCCTGTAAGGAAACAAACAGGAAGACATATAAAATTGTTAATATTCTTTTCATGGTCTTTATTTATTATTGGTTAAAAACGGATGCAATTTATGAAAAACAAGGAGAAATTGCAACTTCAGCCGGAAGTACGGATTGTTCAGAATTTTTTTCACTAATTGAAAATTTTTGAGTAATTTAATATAACGGACGGTCGTATAAAAAGACAGGTCCGGAAAAATTAAGTCATGAACAAAATATGTCAATTATGAAAAAATCAATTTTAACGGGAATTACAATGGCGGGGTTGGCACTGTTTCTCACCTTCCCTTTTACCGGTTGTAATTCGGCATCCAACAAAAACACTTCTGAGACCCAGGCTTCTACCACCAGGGACAGTACTGCAACGGGCACGCAAACCAGCAATACGGTAACCGACACGGGCAGAAATCAGAATGGAACAACCATGCAAACCAAACCCGCTGAAAAGACTGATGCTCCGTCGCCACGGGGCACTTCGGGAACCACCAAAACAAGCACCAACCGGAACGAGACGGGCACCAAGACGGGTGAAAACCAGAACCAGCAGAATGCCAAGCAGCAAACGGCCCAGAGTACCTGGAACATCCCTGCCAATGAAAAAAGCAGGAAAAATCCGGTTAAATCCGAATCCGCTTCCATTGAAAACGGCAAGGAACTTTTTGCCAAACATTGCACCTCCTGTCATGGAAAATCAGGACAAGGAAATGGTCCCCGCGCCAACACCCTGAAATCAACCATCAGAAGTTTCAAAGATCCCGGATTCCAGGCCCAGACAGATGGAGCTATTTTTTATCAGACCAGTGAAGGAAAGGGAGAAATGCCCGCTTACAAGAAAAAGCTGGCTGAAAATGATATCTGGAATATTGTCAATTACATCAGGTCACTGAAATAAACTTTTCAAACCACGCCGGGCGAAGGTAATTTCAATCTCCGCCCGGCTTTTTTGTATCTTTATCTCCTCAAAATGAACCAGATGAACCGGA
>JBLNAN010000034.1:0-3064 GCA_050259355.1 Syntrophothermus sp.
GAATGGAAGAAATTTACCAAAACGGCAATGCCCGGACAGTGGGAATATCCAATTTTAATGTCAAAGACATGATGGCAATTCTCGGAAATTGCGAACTGAAGCCGATGGCCAACCAGATCAAGTTTTATATTGGTCACGTGCAGGAGCAGGTCACTGATTTTTGCCATAAAAATGAAATTCTTATTGAAGGATATTCACCGCTCGCAACGGGTAAAATCTTAAATAACCCGCAGATACTTCAAATGGCAGAAAAATATAAAGTAACGCTGCCGCAGCTTTGCATCCGGTACGTGCTGCAGAAGGACGTGCTTCCATTACCGAAATCGGTTCATGAAGAATACATACGTAAGAATGCTGAGGTGGATTTTGAAATTTCTGTGGAAGATATGCAGTATCTGGATGGTTTAAAAGAATTAATCAGGGAAAGGTGGTAGGTCTGATCTGAGAAAATCCCGAAATTTGCAGATCATTCTACCAGATGGATCTCGAACAATTCAGAAAAAAGGCACTGACCCGGAAGAAAGACAATAAGCTTCTTCTGAAAAGGCTTTCAAAAATGGACCCGCGTAAACTGGATGACCTGGTTCATGAACTGCACGACGAAGTGTTTGCGGAAACAGATTGCCTGGACTGTGCAAATTGTTGCAGTACGCTTGGTCCTCGTGTTACGGAAAAAGACATTGAAAGGATAGCAGGTTATCTTCGGATTAAACAGTTCAACCTGATTGAAAAATATCTGATCAGGGATGAGGAAGATGATTATGTTTTTCGGTCGATGCCTTGTCCGTTTCTGGGCAATGATCATTATTGTTCCATCTATGAAGACCGCCCCAAAGCCTGCCGTGACTATCCGCATACCGACCGCAGACGATTTTATCAGATCCTTGATCTGACACTAAAAAACAGTATGATTTGCCCGGCGGTACTGGAGATCCTGGAAAGGATAAAAAAGGGTGACGCCAGCCGGACCGGTGGTTGACAAATCATTTATTTTTTTGCCAGCCGGAAACTGAACCCGATCTGGGTGCTGATATTGTTCCAGGAAAATTTACTGATCCATTCGTCGGTATTATTCTCCGGCCGGTTCAGTTTGAAATTCTTCTGCGAGATCATGTAATCCAGGATGTAATAAAACCCGAAACGGTTATCCATATCAATAAAAAGATTGTATCCCAGCCCGATGACATTATTTATGTAGAAATCCGTTTCCGTTCTTTTACCATCATCCACAGCCGTTTCGGGGGTGATAGTATAATCTTTTTTGTACCGCATGTACTGCCACATGTAGTGAATGAAGAACTGTTCCCTGCCGTATATATCAGCGAAATAATATTTGTAACCCGCGACGACTCCCGGCATGGGATTGATTTTTTCATCTGAGAAATAAATAGCCTTGGTAGCCAGGGGCATGTCGGCGCCCAGGGAAAATTCATGCTTCCCTGTTTTGAAAAATGGAGCCACGTAGAAACCACTCATGTATTTATCGAGATAATCCTTGTTGGCGGGAAAGTTGGTGAATCCACCCAGGGTAATACCAAATTCCCGGGTGGTGTCGCATTGAGCAAATCCCTGAAAATAACAGAAAGAAAGAAACAACAGTGTCAGGATATTTTTAGCTTTCATCTTTTTCATTTTATATTCAAAAATATAACAATTGTGAAGGAACTTATACATCTTTAACATTAAATTAACGCCTTATTCTTATATTTAAGAAAAAATATTGCATGAAAAGAGCAGAATTTATATCCAAATGTGCCATCCTGGGGGTTTCTGGAATTTCCGGAATGTCGGTTCTGTCAGGATGCGGCAGGGATGAAACCATATCACCCGTTGAGGACCTGATGCGCGAACACGGTGTGTTGAGTCGTGTGATGCTGATTTATGATACTTGCAGGGAACGATTGGAATCCGGAGATCAAAATATCCGGCAATCCATATTAGCCGCAGCGGGAATTGTCAGGAATTTTATTGAAAATTATCATGAAAAGCTTGAAGAGGATCATGTTTTTCCAGCATTTATGAAAACAGACCAGATGGCAGCCCTGGTACAGATGCTGGCCATTCAGCACAAGCAGGGGAGAGGGATCACCGAACGGATCATGCTCCTGGCAAAAGACCCTTCTTCAGCGGTGAACAACGAACTGACTAAAGAACTTATGGCCTTCAACCGCATGTACCGTCCTCACGCTGCCCGGGAAGATACGGTTCTGTTTCCCGGCTTAAAAAACCTGGTTTCTTCCGGAGATTATTCTTCGATGGGAGAAATATTTGAACAAAAAGAACAAGAACTTTTCGGAAAAGAAGGCTTTCATTCCATTGTCCAAAAAGTTGAAAATCTTGAAAAACAACTCAACATCAACGACCTTTCACAATTCAGCCAGGGGGCCTGAATACATCTGTAAATCCTGTAACATTTAGGTGTCTTCCTGTAACAGTCAGAGATGTTCCATATCACATATTTGTGATCATGGTAAATACCGAAGATTTCAATGTCATCCGTCTGAACCGGAAGAAGATCCGGTCTTTGCTGAATAATGGTGCAAAAAGTGCCGAAGTCATCAACCTGATTTATGTAAACGACAAGCAGGAAGGTATCCGCCGGGAGACGAATGACAAAGGTTTTGTTTATTTCTTCAGAGATGAAGAAATTGACGATCCGGAAATACTTAACCGTATCAGAAATCTGGTGATCCCGCCGGCATGGACCAGCGTGTGGATCTGTCCGAATGCCAACGGGCACATCCAGGCTGTGGGCGTTGACAAAAACGGCCGTAAACAATACCGGTATCATCCGCTCTGGAACACCATCCGGTCAGAAACCAAATTCTTCCAGCTGTATGAGTTTGGAAAATCCTTACCCGGCATGCGGAAACGGATCGCCGGGGATCTTGCTTTGCCCGGCTTGCCAAGAAACAAGGTACTTGCAGCCATTATTTCCCTGATGCAGTTCACAGGTATAAGGGTCGGAAATAACCTGTATGAAAAGCTGTATGGTTCCTTCGGGTTATCCACCCTGAAAGACAAGCACGTGAAAATAAACGGAAGCGAAATACGGTTTAGTTTC
>JBLNAN010000035.1:0-3614 GCA_050259355.1 Syntrophothermus sp.
CCCGTCGGATTCTACTACGAAAACAACTTTGACAACGCCCTGAACCAACGATTTCATGGCTGATTGCGGATACCGGATGTTGTATCTTAAAAAACTCAGGCGTGCCTGTTCGCCGCCCGGGTAGCGAGGATAAACATCCAGTGAAGTAAAAATTCCTTCACCATCCTCACCATTTAACCCGTTGCCTTTTCCGCTATTCGCCGTATCCGTTGATTCCTCCGGGCTTTCAGTGTCTTTTTCTTCAATAGGTTTCTGAACCGGTACGGAATCTACCACAACAGGCGGTTTTACAGGCTCTTCCGCGGGCGCCGGAGCCGGCGGCTCTCCGGGAGGAACAAGCGGCATATCTTCCGGAGGGGGTATGAATGCATACTCGACATTCACCATTTCGTCGGGATCGGGTAAACTGTTGTCGCCAAAATAGAATGTCATAAGGGGTATCACCACCATCATCAACAGGACCACGATTGAAAGGATAAAGGAAAGAAGCAGTGTTTTGTTGTATTTTTTCCTGATCCGGTAATATCCGTAAGACTGGTTCCTTCCTTCGGAAACGATATCGGTAAGATCCGGGATGGTGTCTTTTCTCATTGTCCGAGGAACTTCTTTAGCAGGTCAATTTCACGACGGGATTTTTTGGTGGGCCTGCCAATCCCCGAGTCACGGTATTCGAATCCTGCCTCACGGTTAACCCTGAGTTTCTGGTATTCTTCTTCAGGGGTGAGATCCTCCATAAATCCCGGGACCAGTTTGGCAGCAACCCGGTTTTCGATCAGGCCCGTAACCTTCAGTGTTTTTTTTATGGGAGGAAGGGTAACCTGAATAACCTGCCCAACATGCAACTCCCGCGAAGGTTTCACCACCTGATCATCGATTTTAACTTTTCCGGCCTTACAGGCCTGACTGGCTAAACTCCTGGTTTTGAAAATCCTGACGGCCCAAAGCCACTTGTCAATACGAATGCCTTCCTCCATATCTCAGCAAACGTTTTTCATTTCCGATAATTATTTCTGACGGAAGAATAATTCTACCGGAACACCTGAAAAGTCGAAATTTTGTCTCAGCTGGTTCTCCAGAAATCTTTTGTATGGATCGCGGATATATTGTGGAAGATTACAGAAAAATACAAAAGCCGGGTAATGCATTGGCAGCTGCGTCACATATTTGATCTTGATGTACTTGCCTTTCCATGCCGGGGGTGGGGTTTGCTGGATCAGGGGAAGGAAAAAATCGTTGAGGTGAGCGGTAGTGATCTTTCTTGACCTGTTTTTGAAAACAGTCACGGCTGACTCAACAGCCTTGTAGATTCTCTGTTTTTCGATTACGGATGTAAAAATGATCGGAACATCCGTCAGCGGGGCGATCTGCTCCCTTATCATCTGCTCATATTCCTTGTGGGTATTGGTGGTTTTCTGAATCAAATCCCATTTGTTGACCAGAATCACAATTCCCTTGTGGTTTTTTTCTGCAAGTGAAAATATATTCAGGTCCTGGGATTCAAAACCGCGCTCGGCATCAACTACCAGTATACAAACATCACTGGTTTCGATCGAGCGGATAGCACGCATGACAGAATAAAATTCAATATTTTCGGATACTTTGGATTTTTTACGTATCCCGGCAGTATCGACCAGGAGAAATTCCAGATCGTAAAATTTATAATAGGAATCGACTGAGTCTCTTGTCGTTCCTGCAATGGGCGTGACAATGGCCCTTTCATTGCCCAATAAAACATTCACGAGTGAGGATTTGCCAGCATTCGGTCTTCCAACAACGGCTATCCTGGGGAGTTCGCTTTCTTCTTCAGTTTCGGGTTCTTTATTCAGGATATCAACCACATCATCCAGGAGATCACCTGTACCGCTCCCGCTCATTGCCGAAATTCCGTAAATCTTTTCAAATCCAAGACTGTAAAACTCAGGAATATCATCCAGTTGCCTTGAATTATCCACCTTGTTTGCCACCAGAAAAACAGGTTTAATGGATCTTCTCAGGAGATCAGCCATATCCTCGTCCATCGGCGTCATGCCTTCTTTTGCATCAACCATGAACAGAATGGCATCACATTCTTCAATGGCCAGCCTGACCTGCTTCTTTATTTCCTCCTCAAATACGTCGTCAGAATTATCCACATACCCCCCGGTGTCTATTACAGAAAAGGTAATTCCGTTCCAATCGGATTTTCCATAATGACGATCACGTGTGACGCCGCTGGTGGAATCCACGATGGCTATTTTCTTTCCTGTCAGACGATTGAAAAAAGTTGATTTCCCTACGTTTGGACGACCGACGATGGCGATAATGTTTGGCATAACTACAAAATAATGATCCCTTTATACAGGATTTTACAAAAGTAGTCGAATTTACCGAAGTAACATCATTTGAGTATTGCTGTAAGACCGGGAGAGGAACCTAATTCCCCTGAAGCTGATGACGGCAACGCATACAGAGATGGACATCTTTCATGTCAATTTCTTCGATATAGGTGCTTGATTTCATGACACATGAAATATTGCTGCAGTGCACCAGACCAAAGGTATGCCCCAGTTCATGAATGATTTCTTTGGTAAAACGGTCGGCCAGCAGATTATCATTCCTGGCGAGGCCATATCGTTCATTGTTGAGCCTGTAGAGCGAGGCAATGGCGGTGCGGCCATTCAGCATGGCTTGTCCGTAAATAAAAGTAAGAATGGGTATGAAAAGATCAATATTGAAAAGCCCGATGGTTTTACCCTGGTCATTACCAAATATCGTATCAATATTTGCCAGGAGCTGGTTCGCATTATACTGTCTGCGGGAAGAGTCGTAATATTCGCTCAGGTCCAGATGCCCTTCTCTCACCACAACTTCACTTGCAAATTCAGATTTTACCTGTTCCGCGACCTGACGAGTCATCTCAAGATCGAATAAACCAAAATGCAAAAGGGCGATGGATTTGCTCATCGGTGAGGAATTTTTTTAATCACCGGATGGCTTCATATCATATTTCCTGATCTTGTTGTACAGTGTTACCCTGTCTACCTGCAAGGCTTTGGCGGATCTGGAAATGTTCCAGTTGTATTTGGCCAGAATCCTGGCCACGTGATTTTTCTCCTGATCATCCAGGCTCTCGGCCACCGTTCCTGTTAGGGCCGGATCCAGGGGCAGATCTTTAAGCGTGATTTTCCTGCCTGAACCGATAACCAGCGCCCGTTCTATCATGTTTTCCAGCTCCCTTACATTCCCCGGGAAGCTATACATTTCAAGTTTTTTCAGCGCGGTACTGTCCATGGTAATCACGGGCTTATTCATCTGAAGACAGTATTTCCTGATAAAGTAATCAACCAGAAGCGGAATATCGCCTGTTCTTTCGCGGAGGGGTGGAATATGAATGTTCACCACGTTTAGCCGGTAATAAAGGTCCTCTCTGAAAACTCCTTTGTCAACCAGGCTTTTCAGGTCCTTATTCGTGGCACAGATCACCCGGAAATCAGAGCGGATCTCTTTGTTGCCTCCCACCCTGATGAACTTCCTGGTTTCCAGCACCCGGAGGAGCTCGACCTGCATTTTCATGGAAATGGTGGCAATCTCATCCAGGAAGATGGTGCCATTGTCGGCCATTTCAAATCTGCCCT
>JBLNAN010000036.1:0-5571 GCA_050259355.1 Syntrophothermus sp.
GGGATGTGCTGGAGGAACGAATTCAGGAAGTGCGGCAAAAGGTGCTGAGCGGAGAACTTAGTCCCCTGGCTTATCACATGGAAAAGCACCAGATGGAAGTTCCCACGCTAGCGGATTATTGCGGATTAAGAAAAAGAAGAGTCAGGAAACACCTGACGCCAAAGGGATATTTAAAAATTTCTGACGAAGATAAGATGAAATATGCCGAAATTTTCGGAATCAGTTCAGAACAACTTGATTTAACAGAGTAAAGAGAAATTTGATGATAAAACTAGATTATGAACATCGCCAGGCAGGGCATTGTGAGAGCGGTGTAACCTCCAATCTTCTGAATTACCATAAAGTGAAAGTAAGCGAACCGATGGCTTTTGGCATCGGCACCGGATTATTCTTCAGTTATCTACCTTTTCTGAAGATGCAACATGCACCCGTGACCTCCTTCAGGGTATGGCCGGGAATGGTTTTCGACAGGGCCACCAAATCGCTGGGAGTGACCACCAAAATTCAGAAGTTCAGGAATGAGGATGATTCAATGTCGGCGCTGAAAAAAGTGATTGACAATGGTTTACCGGTTGGCCTGCAGGTAGGAACTTACCATCTGCCGTTCTTCCCCCCTGAATACAGGATGCATTACAATATGCACAACATGGTGGTTTATGGTTACGACAAGGATATTTTCTTCATCAGTGATACGGTGATCGAGCAGCGGGTGGAAATCAGTTACAAGGATCTGGTGAGGGTAAGATTTGCCAAAGGACCGTTTGCACCCAGCGGAAGAATGTATTATCCTGTAAATGTTCCTGCCGAGGTTGATCTTGCTCCTGCCATTATCAGGGGGATTAAAAAGACTGCCTACAATATGGTCGAGGTTCCCTTCTGGCTGATTGGTACAAAAGGAATCCGTTATCTTTCAAAGCAGCTCCGCAACTGGCCTGAGAAACTGGGCAATGAAAAAGCTTCTTACTACCTCGGGCAGGTTCTCCGGATGGAAGAAGAGATCGGGACAGCAGGGGCCGGATTCCGCTTTATCTACGGCGCTTTTCTCAACGAGGCTGCTGATGTGCTGGGACAGAACTGGCTGAAAGAGGTTTCTTTTGAAATGGGCGAAAATGCAAACCGGTGGAGGGAATTTTCTTATCTGGGTTCTAAGAATTGTAAAAAAAGAGCCAAACCGGAAGAATCCTATGATCATCTGGCTGATATTCTGCTCGATTGCGCTGACCGGGAAGAGAAGATTTTCAGGAAACTGTTGAAAATCGGGAAATAAATAGTTATTATTTTTGTTATTTTAGCCAAAATTTCCGGGTTATTTCACCAATTAATATTTTTTAGTATGGAAGAAATTTCAAATCCCGTTTATAAAGATCAGCGATACGGACAGTCTAAAGAACTCTCCTATCATTACCAGGAAGGCGGACTTTACGAAAAAAAAGTGGGATTTCATCCCGAACAGGACCGCGTGATTCTTCAGCAGGCCTGGGACCTCTTCAATGAAAGGATTGAGGATGCAAAGAACAAGGTTCTTCGCGGGGAAGTAAGTCCCGTGGTATACTACATGGAAAAAACGCTTCTTGATCCGATGAGTCTTTCAATGATGTCGGGCATTGCCATCTGGCGCGTTAAAAGGCATTTCAAAACAAAAATTTTCAGGAAACTCAAGGATAAAACCCTGAAGAAGTACGCAGAGGCTTTCAACATAACTGTTGACCAGTTAAAGAATGTTCAATAATTAATCCTCATGACATGGAGCAGAAATCAATGATCATTAATTATACGCATCGTCAGGCAGGACATTGCGAAAGCGGAGCAACGTCCAATCTTTTTCATTTTTACGGAATGGATCTTTCTGAACCGATGGCTTTCGGTATTGGCAACGGTCTTTTCTTTTCCTACATTCCATTTCTGAAACTTCAGTTTGCCCCCATGATCTCCTTCCGGAATTTTCCCAACATGGTTTTCAGGAAGGGCACAGAAAATCTGGGCGTTGAGTCGACTGTCCTGAAGTCGATAAAAGATCCCGGAATGGCGATGGATCTGCTCGACCGGAATCTTGAAAAGGGAATTCCCACGGGATTACAGGTCGGTGTTTTCAACCTCACATTTTTCCCTCCCGAATACCGGATGCATTACAACATGCATAACCTGGTTGCTTTCGGTAAAGACGGAAATGATTATATCGTAAGCGATACAGTACTTGAGACGCCCCAGCGGATCACCTATGATGATCTTCTCAGGGTTCGTTATGCAAAAGGGGCTTTTGCTCCCAAGGGAAAAATGTACTGGATCACCGCCATGAATATGGAACCGGATCTGAGAAATGCCGTCCGTAAGGGAATCAAAAGAACCGTTTATGACATGGTGAAGGTACCATTTCCGCTGATCGGCACCAAGGGAATCCGCTGGATGGCAAGGGATCTGAAGAAATGGCCGGAAAAACTAGGCAATGACAAGGCATCTTTTTATCAGGGTCAAATACTCAGAATGGCTGAAGATTTTTGTACGGGTGGGGCAGGATTCCGGTTTATTTATGGAAATTTCCTCAAGGAAGCCGGTGAGAAACTGGGCAATGACGGACTTATCGAGGCTTCTGACATGATGGGGCGCACCGCCAACAAGTGGCGCCAGTTTACTTTTATTGGGGCAAAAAATTGCAAGGACCGTTCAAAACCAGAGGAAGATTACAACATGCTTTCTTCCATGCTCACCGAAATTGCCAATGATGAGGAGAAGGTCTACAAGATGCTCGACAAGATTAAAATTTAGTAATGCAAGATCGTCCCATAATAGAAATTCAGGAACTGTCAAAAAAGTATAAAGGTGCTGATGAAGCTGCTGTAAAAGGCATTTCCCTGGAAATATTCCCCAATGAAATTTTTGGTTTGCTGGGCCCCAATGGTGCAGGAAAAACCACCACTATTTCAATTTTGTGCGGTCTGTTCCCTCCCACCACGGGCAACGTCATCATTGATGGTTTAGATCTTTCGACCCATCCCGAGGAGGTTAAACAAATAATTGGGGTGGTTCCACAGGACATAGCACTGTACGCTTCTCTTACCGCCCGGGAAAATCTTACCTTCTACGGCAACATGTACGGTCTGAAAGGCGAAGTGCTTAGGTCGAAAATCAACATGTACCTTGAAATTTTTGGCCTGGAAAAAGTTGCAAACCGCCAGATCGGGAAATATTCAGGGGGTATGAAGCGCAGGGTCAACCTCATCGCGGGCATGCTGCATGATCCCAAAGTGATTTTTTTGGATGAACCCACGGTTGGCATCGATGTTCAGTCGAGAGTTGTTATTCTCAATTATCTCAGGGAACTGAATAACAAGGGAATAACGCTTATCTATACTTCACATTACATGGAGGAGGCCGAAAATCTTTGTACCCGGGTTGCCATTATCGACTCCGGCAAGATCATTTCCCAGGGTAAGCCGGCAGAAATGCTTGCCACTCATCCCGGAACAAAGAACCTGGAGGAAGTATTTATTAAACTGACTGGTAAAGCGCTGAGGGATTAATATGTTCAAACATCTGTCTGCTGTACGCAAAGAATTTCTGATATTGCTCCGGGACAAGGCCGGGCTTGCCATGCTGTTTATAATGCCGATGGTTTTGATAGTCATTTCCTCGCTGATGCAGGAATCGGGCTGGGGAAATCTGTCCAAGGATCCGAAAGTGGATGTAATCTATGTGGATAATGATCAGGATTCCCTCGCGGCGAAAATCAAAAAGGGTTTCATCGCATCCGGATCTTTCAATGTTTCCACTGAAAAGGACGGGGTTTTGTATAACGAGTTCACGGCAAGGGAAGCCGTTGCAAAAGGCGAATTTCAGATTGCTATAGTGATACCGGAAGGTTCTACCAAAAGGATCCGGTCCAACGTAAGAGTGATGGTGGCCAAGACCCTTGCCGGGTTCGGAATGATGAATCCATTGATCTTGAACAGTCTTCCGTCGCAGGATTCGGTTGTGATCGGTTTGTATTTTGATCCCACGGTTAAAAGTTCCTTTAAAAGCGCAATCATCAGCTCGATCAAGGCCAACAACTACCGGGTTGAAACTGAAATGGTGTTCAAAACCTTCAATCAGGAGATCGCCAAACAGATGCCGATGTATAAGCCACCCAAAGTGGATTATAACGAGGTACTCAAGTTCAGCACTTCATTTCCTTCCTACCGTGAAAAGGAAGTCATTCCCAATACCACCCAGCACAATGTTCCGGCATGGACCATATTTGCCATTTTCTTTATCGTGATACCCTTTACACAGAGCCTGATCAAGGAAAGAGAAGAAGGAAGTTTTTTCCGGCTGCTCACCATGCCGGTTTCCTATATGAACCTTCTTTTAGCAAAGGTAAATGTCTATATACTGGTTTGTATCATCCAGACCTTCTGCATGTTTATTACAGGAGCGCTTTTGCTTCCCTTGTTCGGTCTTCCCGTGCTTGACTTTGGTCACCAGATCTTTGCCATCCTGATCATGTCACTGGTTATTGCGGCTGCAGCAGTAGGATTCGGGCTGATGGTCGGAACGATTGCAAGAACCCACCAGCAGGCTGCCGCATTCGGGAGCCTGACGGTAATCATACTAGCCGCCATGGGGGGATTGTGGGTACCCATTTACCTCATGCCCGGTTTTATGCGGACGGTATCACAACTGAGCCCGATGAACTGGGCCATTACCGGATATTACAACATCTTCCTGAGGGGAGGTGATCTGATCAATATTTATCCTGAAATAATCAAACTTCTGTTATTCTTCCTTTTCACGATCCTCCTGACTGCCATCTACCGCAGGATTAAAAACCCGCTGAACGTCTGATTTATGGAACTAATTCATCTTAAAGAGGTTACTGTTAGATTTTCGGAAGTTGATTCGATGAAAATCGTCTGGCATGGAAATTATCTGAAGTATTTTGAGGACGGCAGGGAATCTTTTGGAGAAAAATACCATCTGGGCTATCTGGATGTATACAAGCATAACGTGATGATCCCGATCGTAAAAGCTTCCTGTGATTATAAAAGGCCACTGGTTTATGGTGATATCGCGGTCGTGGAAACGAAATATATCCCCTGTGCCGCGGCCAAGATCGTTTTCGGGTACAGGGTGTTACGAAAGAGCGACCAGGAAGTGATGGCCACCGGAAGCACCACCCAGGTCTTTCTGACACCCGCCGGCGAACTGTTGTTGACAGCCCCTTCATTTTACGAGGACTGGAAAAAACTTTGGGGATTTTAATTGCTGGTGTGAAATGAAAAAAACCTATGTCATCTCTGACAATATCATTAATTCACTTGGTTTTAGCACCGGAGAGGTGTTTCATGCGCTGAAAGCAGGAATTTCAGGGATCAGGATTTGTAATGACCCTGTTCTTACGCCCGTTGCTATCCCCCTGTCAAGAGTTGATGATCATCTGCTGTTGACTAAATTCAGTGAAATTGCACCTGGTAAGGAACAGGATTACACGAGGATGGAAAAGATGTTCATTCTTTCCATTCATGACGCTATCAGGAGCGCCGGAAGAGACTTTACAGGCAAAGACAGCCTTTTGATCATTTCTACCACCAAAGG
>JBLNAN010000037.1:0-2560 GCA_050259355.1 Syntrophothermus sp.
TTCCATTATCCTGATATACCTTTCCGAAAAGCCGGATGACTTGCTCTTTCACATCCGGCAGGTCATACAGCTTCCTGGTTTCCCGGTCGGCATGATACACGGGAATTCCCAGCTTCTGAAAAATGACTGAAACGGTCGACTTCCCGCTCCCAATATTACCGGTAAGACCAATGGTTTTCAAGGGTGTCATTTTTTTCTGTTGCGGATAAGCAGCAGCGAATCTTTTTTGTTCCTGGAAGTATCATGCTCCGGCTTGATTTCAATGGTGCGGGAATCCGCGGGATTCAGTTTCCGGATACTGCCTTTGCTCCTTTGAAAATAAAAATAAAGCGTGTCGGGAGCATTTGAGGGGATTTCAACAGGATAACCCACCTGTTCGGTAAGATTTTTTACCAGGTTACGGGTGAGGATGTATCCTTTCAGCTGATCTTCCCACTGGCGGATCCTCGCGCTTCGAAGACTGATACGGAGAACGCGCTTTTCCTGCCGGAAATATTCCTGTGAAAAATATTCGAATCCCCGGATTTTCAGCGTGAGATCCAGCGTGGAATCGGAATAGCCGGTAAGGGTTGTTCCCAGCGGGAGCCCGCGGTATTCCAGTTGATATCTTAAATTGATATTGTAATCCTTGGATAATCTGACAAGGAACCACAACATAACCGAGATCCCGAGACAGATCAAAAAAACAGAAAGCTGATGTTTTATTTTGTCAGCTTTCCGTTTTCGGGCATTTTCATATAAATCAATGAGATTGGGTTTCAATATCAGTTGATTTTACAGGATTTCATTTATTTGGCAGCGGGTGTTTCAATGGTCTGCGTGTTATCCATGGCAATGGCTGATTTCTCGAGACGAAGTCTCACCTGACCTTCTACTTCAATGGTAACGGTAGTGTCCTGGATTTCGACAATTTTACCATGAATTCCGCCGATGGTAATAACTTTCTGGCCTTTCTGCAGGGAATCGCGGAATTTTCTTTGTTCCTTGGCCTTTTTCGACTGCGGCCTGATGAAGAAGAGATAAAAAACGGCGATCATCAGTACGATCATGATTATGGTCTGGTAACCCATTCCGCCGCCCGGAGCAGCCGCCTGTAATAAAATGTTCAGAATTTTCATGTTGTTGATTTATTTGTTTTTTGATTGGATGTTTCTGTTCGGGGTGTTTTTATTATTTCTGACTTCCGGCTGTAACGACCTCTGCACGGATCTTCACTATAGTTGTATTGGGTTGGGTATTGGCAACCACCACGATGTTCTTTGACTGGAACCCGTGCTTACCGGTACTGTTGAAGGATACTTTTACATTCCCCTGCTGTCCTGGCCTGACCGGTTCTTTGGGATAATCCGGAACCGTACAACCGCAGGACGTACTTACCTCCGAAATAACCAGATCGGTTTTTCCGGTATTCGTGAATTTGAAGTTGTATGCCACGGTTTCACCGTCGATGATCCTGCCAAAATCGTGTTCTGTATTCTCAAATTTTATAACCGGGAGAACAGAAGGATCCACCTTGCCCTGGGCCGTATTGGGATTTAAAATGATATCCGTGGAAATTTCCTCATTTTTTCCTGAACGGCAGGAAAAAAGCATTGTCACAAAAACTAAAATGATTAAGTTTGAAAGTCTAAAACGCATAACAACGGGTTTTATACTGCAAAGTTAAGAAATTTCAGCAATTCTTCAGTGAACCTTTATATCATTGGATACATGGGGACGGGAAAATCCAAATTCGGTGCAGCGCTGGCTGAACTGACCGGTTCCCCGTATATCGACCTTGATGATCTTTTCGAGAGTCGTTATCACATCAGTATCAGCGATTTTTTTGATAAATACGGCGAGGCGGTTTTCAGGGATCTTGAACGACAGCTTCTTTTTGAGACCGGCATAGCTGACCATGCAATAATCTCCACGGGTGGCGGAACTCCCTGTTATATGGATAATATGGATTTTATGCTGCAGCACGGAAAATGCATATACCTGAAACAGGATGTTCAGGTTATTCTCGACAGGGTCACGGTGCCTAAACGGAAGAGACCTATCCTGAAGAATGTTCCACCTGACGAACTGGAAGATTTTATAACCAGGCATTTGTCGTCGCGGGAACCATTTTACAACCGGGCTGACCTGATCCTGGAAGGGCAGGAGGCAGATCCCGCGGAAGCACTGGTTAGACTGAAATCTTTAGATTTTCTCCAGTAGAACTACATTTTCCACGTGCTGGGTATGCGGGAACATATCCACCGGCTGGCTTTTTACCAGTTTGTAATCATTTACCATCAGTGCCAGGTCCCTGGCCTGAGTAGCCGGGTTACAACTCACGTAAACCACTTTTTTTGGCGCTGATTCGATGATGGCACGGGTGACTTTCTCGTGCATTCCAGCCCTTGGAGGATCCGTGATGATCACTTCCGGAGAACCATTTCTTCTGAAAAAATCAGGATTGAGCAGTTTCTCTGCTTCACCTGCATAGAAGGATGTATTTGTAACCCCATTGATCGCCGAATTGATTTTTGCATCTTCGATCGCGGCAGGTACCGATTCAATTCCAATGACTTTT
>JBLNAN010000038.1:0-3973 GCA_050259355.1 Syntrophothermus sp.
GCGGCCGGGGTTTCTTCCTCGACAACAGGTTCTGGTTCGGGAAGTACCTGGGTAACCGGCTCAGGCTCCGGAACCTCTGCAACGGGTATTGGAGCCGGTGCGGGTTCTGTTTCAGCAGGAGCAGCAAGAACGGGTTCTGCTTCCTCTTTTACTTCTTTTTTCTCCGGGTGATGTTTGCTCTTTTTTGGTTTTTTGAAGGCATCAACATCAATTTTTCCATAGACTTTGAGGTCGCCCGACCTGGTCTCCTTAACTTCTTCTTCCTGCTTAGCCGGCTCTTCTTGTTCTGCAACCGGCTCTTCAATAACAGGTTCCGGAACAGGAGGGGTAGCAGGGATAACCTCTGCAGGCACTTCTGCTGCCGGTTTCTCGGCGACAACCGGTTCAGGTGCCGGTTTTTCCTCGACAATAATTTCCGGTTCTGCCGGGGGAGCAGCCTTAACCTTCGGTTCCTCGGGAACAGGAGCCGGCTTCGGCTTCTTTGGCTGTTCAAATGGCTTTTTGTCGTAGGCAATGTTCACGTTCTTGATGATCAAATCATCCCGTTCGCGCTCCTTGTCCCTGGCGGCTGTCTTCTTGTCGTCGATGGTGATCGTTTCATGCTGTGAAAACTGCATACCGATCTTCTTGGCCTCATCCTTGACGTGCTTATCGGTCGAAAATTCCTTCAGCAGGAGAGAATACATCTCCTGCGAAAGCTTCGAATTGGGATCCTTTTCAATGGTATGACCCTTTTTGGAAAGAAAATCCACGATGGTCGTCACGCCAATATTGAATTCCCGTGCCGCTTTACTTAATCTGATGGTTGGTGTGCCTTCACTCATAGTTGCTGGCTCAATCCCTTCTTTGAGATATTAATTATTATTCAAATTCTGATCTGAGAATGCGGAGAACTTCATTAATGGTCTCTTCCTCAAGATCTGTTCTTTTAACGAGATACTCTACATCCAGGTTCAAAACGCTCTTGGCGGTATCGCATCCGATATTTTTAAGTTCATCAATGATCCACTGATCGATTTCATCAGAGAATTCCTGAAGATCAACATCTTCATTGTCAACATCCGTGTCGCGGTAAACATCAATCTCGTAACCGGTCAATTTTCCTGCCAGTTTGATATTAAATCCTCCTTTACCAATGGCAAGCGATACCTGGTCGGGTTTCATGTACACCTCGGCTTTTTTGGTGGCATCGTCAATCACGATGGAAGATATCTTTGCCGGACTGAGTGCTCTCTGGATGAAAAGCGACGGGTTGGTGGTAAAGTTGATAACGTCGATATTCTCATTCTTTAATTCCCGCACGATGCCGTGAATCCTGGATCCTTTCATACCCACACAGGCACCGACAGGATCAATGCGGTCATCATACGATTCAACAGCGATCTTTGCCCTTTCACCGGGAACCCGAACAATGTTCTTGATGCTGATAAGACCGTCGTATACCTCGGGAACTTCAGACTCAAAAAGTCTTTCAAGAAATGCCGGTGAGGTACGGGAAAGAATAATAACGGGATTATTGTTGTTCATCTCAACTTTGGAAACTACCGCCCGGATGTTGTCGCCCTTGCGGTAAAAATCCGTTGGGATCTGTTCCGATTTAGGAAGCAGGAGTTCAATACTTTCATCGTCCAGTACAAGGATTTCCTTCTTCCATACCTGGTATACTTCCCCGGTCACGATTTCGCCGATCTTTTCCTTGTATTTCTTATAGATGTTATCTTTTTCATATTCCTGGATCTTTGAGATCAGATTCTGACGGATGGCAAGGATTTCCCTTCTGCCGAAATCAGGCAGTTTGATCTCCTCGGAAAGTTCTTCACCCACCTCGAAGTCAGGCTCGATCTTTATGGCATCGGAAATGGCGATTTGTGCATTATCATCCTCCACGGCCCCGTCTTCAACAATCTGACGGTTTCTCCAGATTTCAAGGTCCCCCTTGTCAATGTTGACAATAATGTCGAAGTTATCTGCCGAACCATACCTCTTTGCAAGCATATGCCTGAAAACATCTTCCAGAATTCTCATCATTGTCTCGCGGTCAATGTTCTTGAATTCTTTGAATTCCGAAAAGGTCTCGACTAAATTGATGTGTTCCATTGTTATTATTTATTTTCCGAATTTCAGGATTATTTTTCCTGTTTTGATATTGATTAAATCTATAACTGAATTGGGTTTCTGAATTTCCTTTTTCTTTTTCACCGGGTGCTCGATCTCTATCTTTTCCTGATCTGCCTTCACAAGTACGCCAGCCAATTTTGTTCCATCCTGCTGAATGATCTCCATCTCCCGTCCTACATTCTTAAGATATTGCCTGTAATTCCGGAGGGGCCTGTCGATGCCGTAGGAAGAGACCGTCAGATCGAAATCCTCCGTGTCGCGGTCCAGAACGGTTTCAATACTCCGGTTCAACTCCAGGCAATCGGTAACATTGATGTTCCGCTCGCTGTCAATATAAACGAAGATCTTGTTTCCCGGTTGTACGGAGATATCCACCAGGAACCTGTCGGTTCCTGCCAGTTGTTGGTTCACCAGATCTTCGATGATCTCTTTTGTTATCATTTTGCCTAATAAAAGAGGGGACATTTTGTCCCCTCAAATCTCGTCTACATTGTGCAAGTAATGCAAGAATCGAGGCAAAGATAATAAATTTAATTTAAATAACAAGCGTTTTATTATTAATTGATTAGAAATGAGTACAATCAGAGGGTTTATTCGATCATTAAAAGACGGTTTTTCGTTTAGGCCCTTTTCTGATTTTTTGCTTTTCCTGATGACTCTAGGGCCCCGGAATATCATACATACTTTTTTTATATATTTTTTTTAAAATCATGTAACTTTTGAAATCCGGCCTCGTCTTAATTACCAAATGCCAGAAAAAAGTAAACCGGTTTCTTTCTAAGGCAATATCAGATAGAATAAAATAAAAACAACAAATTCTAAATTGAAATTGTCATGAAAACTTTAAACTTAACCTCGCTCTTCGTACTCGTTTTGGTTGCTGTTATCGGAATCTCAACCGCCAGTGCAAAAACTCCTGAACAGAAAAAAGATGTCAGACAGATACTAAAGGAAGCCGTATATTATCCTGAATTTGCTCTTCAGGAAGGAAACCAGGGCAAAGTTGACGTTGCCTTCAAAGTGGCCGATAATGGTAAACTTGATATCCGCAAAGTGGAATCCGTGGATCCCAAGCTTTCAAAATTTGTAAAAGAACAACTCTCAAAAATTGACCTGAAAGACACGCAGGTCGATAAATTCAAAACTTACAAGGTAAGCATCAGTTTCGAGCTTCAGTAAAAGTAAATACCTCTCATACGGTTCCCGGTTCCGGACGCTCATCCCGGAGCCGGGTTTTTTATTTCCTCATGTCGGCTAGTTTTCTGAAAAGTTCCAGTTCCAGAGGCGATAATTTTTCAGGAATATCGATGGAAACCTTCAGATACAGGTCACCAAATTCGTTTTTCTTCTGGTAAACCGGCATTCCCAGTCCTTTTAAACGAAAGATTTTGCCCCGACGGGTTTCGGGAGGAATTTTCATGGATACAAAACCCTTCATGGTGGGAACTTTGATCTCACCGCCGAGAACAGCCGTATACACAGGAACATCCACTTCCACGTGAAGATCATCATTTTCCCGTGTAAAACGCGGATCGTCCTGCATTTCTACACTAAGAAACAAATGACCCGGATCGCCGCCGCGCCTTGACGACCCGCCTTTTCCCTTTACCCGCAGCACCTGGCCGTTCCTTACCCCGGGGGGTATCGTGATGTTGATGCTTTGACCGTTGATGGTTATCATTCTCTTGGCTCCGGTATAAGCTTCATGAAGAGAAATAATGATCTTCGCTTCATAATCTTCCCCGCGCGGCGCACTTTCTTTTCTTCTTCCTCTTCCTGAACCAAAATCACTGGTAAAATTCCCTGAGAAAAATGAATTGAAAAAATCTGAGAAATCACCAAAATCGGTAAATCC
>JBLNAN010000039.1:0-2552 GCA_050259355.1 Syntrophothermus sp.
GCAATTGCATTTTTGTAGCGAAACAGGAATTCTCACTGCTCAGCAACATGCCTGAATGATCTTCAGGTTGTGACGCTTTTTTAATGTTTAATAAGGAAATTCAAGATGAAGGAACGGGCAGGAGGTATACTTTTACATCCCACTTCTTTACCGGGCAGGTTTGGTATCGGCACGCTTGGAAATGCAGCATATGATTTTATTGATTTTTTAGTTAATTCAAAGATCAAATTCTGGCAGATTCTGCCGTTGGGTCCAACCGGCTACGGCGATTCACCCTACCAGTGTTTTTCCTCCCGCGCGGGCAATCCAATGCTGATCGATCCCGAGATGCTGCATGAAGAAAGACTGATCACGAAAGAAGAACTTGATAGTCTTGAATTACCGGAGACAGGCCACGTGGATTACGGCAGGGTTATTACATTGAAATATGCGGTGCTGGAAAAAGCTTACGAACGTTTCCGGTCAGAGTCGGGAAAGGAACTCAAGCAGGATCTGCGGTATTTTTCAAAGTCAAACAGCTCATGGCTCAATGACTACGCGCTATTCATGTCCATCAAGGAACACAATAAGTTCAAGCCCTGGTACAAATGGACAAAATCCCTGCGGCTGAAGAAAGAGGAAGCGGTCGCCCCACTTGAAAAAGCCCTTAAAAGCCGGATTGAATTCCACAAATTCATCCAGTATATGTTCTTTCGCCAATGGAGTTCGGTGAAAGACTATGCCAATGAGAATAACATCAGGATCATTGGAGATATTCCATTGTACGTGGCACTCGACAGCGCGGATGCATGGGCCAATCCTGAGCTTTTTGAATTCAACCAGGAAAAAATGCCGGTTGCCGTTGGAGGAGTTCCGCCAGATTATTTCAGCGAAAACGGACAGCTTTGGGGAAACCCGCTGTACAACTGGTATTATCACAAACAGCAGCGTTTCAAATGGTGGACAGACAGGATCAATTTCAATCTTTCCATGTTTGATATGATCCGGATAGATCATTTCCGGGGATTTGCGGCCTACTGGGCGGTTCCTGCCGGGGAAGAAACAGCCAGAAACGGAAAATGGATGCCGGGACCCGGAAAAGACCTGTTTGAGACCATTTACAACCAGCTGGGCGAGTTACCCATCATTGCAGAAGACCTTGGTGTCATTACACCCGATGTTGAGAATTTACGCGACAGTTTCGGTTTTCCCGGAATGAAAATCCTGCAGTTTGCATTTGATTCAGCCGAGGCTAATGATTATCTTCCTCACAATTATCCCAAAAATTCAGTGGTTTATACCGGGACCCATGATAACGATACCGTGAAAGGCTGGTTTGAAAAAGCCTCCGCGGGTGATCGTAAGCAAGCGCTTGACTACATGGGCTGTACTCCCGATAAGATCTGCAGCAGCCTGATCCGTTTGGCATGGTCTTCGGTTTCCAATACCGCTGTTGTGCCGTTGCAGGATCTGCTCGAACTGGGCAGTGAAGCAAGGATGAACACGCCCGGCACCACCAGCAATAACTGGAAATGGCGCTGCAATGCATCTGATTTTAATCCGGAATTGGCAAAACGCCTGAGCAGGATGGCAAAAATGTATGGCCGGGATTAAAAGATTTTCTTATTTTTGAGATTGCGTAAAAAATTCCTGATGAGAAAAACATTATTTCTTGTTGCACTGATTTTGTTCATGTTCCAGGTCAAAGGTCAGCAAATCAGACTGGGCAGTATTGAGCCTCCTTACTGGATGGATGGATTTCATAACAAGGATTTTTTGCTTCTGGTCAATGGTAAAAATATCTCCCTGGCAGATATTTCCTCGGTAGCTGAGCACGTGAAGCTGAATAAGGTCATCACCCTGGATAATCCTGATTATGTTTTATTGCTGATGAGTTTCACCACGGATGAACCTCTTCCTGAAAGTTTCCCCATCTTTTTTTCCAAAGACAAAAAGTCCATTGCCGAATATCTTTTCGAGATCAAAGCCGGGCCCTCCCCGCAGAACAGCATCCGGCAGGTGACAGATCCTGTTTTTATTTCACCTTCAAAAGCTGGGTTTTACCAGATTGATCCCCGGTACCAGCCGGATTCGCGGTACCTTTTTCTCACGGATACGCTTCACGGTAAAAATAAGCAACTGGTATTTGTTGCCAGTCTGGCGATCGGCAGTGGTCATCCCTGGAAGATACAGCCGCCCCTGAAACGCTGGGTGAATACCACAACCACTTCAAGGACTTCTGAAAGCAGTCTTGTGCCCGACTCTTATCTCGAGCGTTACCTTTTGCAGAACTGTCTCTGGTGGTTAGATCAGCTTCATCCCGACGCGGTTTGTGTTGAAGGCAATTCAGCGGAAGCATTGAAATTCAGGAAGCTTTTAAAGGCAGAGTTGGAAGTTGAAATGTCAGGCTTCCCCACCACTGATGCATGTAACACAAGGTAGTATGGCAGGAAAACGCAGACCCGGAATGGTTAAGAAAGATCCCTGGCTCGAACAGGTTGAGCAGGAGATCAGCGATCGCCATGCCCGGTATAAGTCCCGGCTGAAAACCCTGGAAGCCGAGTATGGATCCC
>JBLNAN010000040.1:0-5270 GCA_050259355.1 Syntrophothermus sp.
AAGATCATTTCCTCGAATGATGTTGCCCGTCTGCAATACTACCTCGATCTTAACCTGGGGGATCTGGTCGCGATGGATCTGATCATGACTTCCGGGGGAAAGAAAATGATCAGGTATTCAAAATCCCTGGATGAATCAAAGATCATGCTCATTCAGCGAAAAAATGGAACAGGCAAAAAGAAGGTAAGGTATATTTCGAAACTGGAGGATTTTAACGGGGACACAATTTACGTGAGAAATGATCCTTTTCTTGTGCCATTGCTGACAGAATACCTGGATCGAAAAGACGCCAGGGTGGTCATTCTTCCCGACAAGGAAAGGAACATGGAAGGTTTGATTGACAGGGTAAGCAGGGGGGAGATTGATTTCACGGTCAGCGATGAAAACCTGCTGGACGTGATCATGGATTCGTACAACAATCTGGATGCATCGATAGCCCTCTCCGGTGAAGTGAAAATGGCCTGGGGATTCAGGATTTCTTCTGATTCGCTGATGATTAAAGTGAATGACTGGCTGGAAGAAATCCGTAAGGACGGGACCTTCGAAAAGATCTACGCCAGGTATTACGAGAACAAAAAGATCATTTCCATGTACAACAGGGACTATTTTTCGGTGACGAATGAGAAATTGAGTCCTTACGACCAGCAAATCAGGAGTTACAGCAAGATGATCTTCTGGGACTGGCGGCTGGTAGCTTCACTGATTTACGAAGAATCCAATTTCCGGACAGGACTGGTCTCCTCCAGAAATGCCTCCGGTCTCATGCAACTTATGCCCGAAACCGCGGCCTTGCTGGGTGTTGACAGCACCTCCACTCCTTCGCAGCAAATCATGGCCGGGATCAAATATCTCAAATTCCTCGACAGCCAGCTTCCCCCCGAAATCACCGACCGGCACGAACGAATCAATTTTATCCTTGCATCGTACAATGTAGGCATTGGTAAAGTTTTGGAGGCCCGGAAAATGGCTGAAAAATATGGGAAAAACCCCAACAAATGGGATGGTAACGTTGATTATTACCTTACGGCGAAGTCCAGAAGAGATCCAGCCGGAGATGAGAACGCGGATGATCCGTCACCTTACGGCATGGCCGGTGGCTTTGTAGCCAAAATTCTCGACCGGTATCAGCATTACCGTAACAACATACCGGAATGATTTTCGATTTATGAGTTATGAGTTTTGATTCAGAATCTGGATTTCAATTTTTGATTCAATTCCCCGGTTTTATTTCATGAGATTGAAAAAATGACATCTTTCACCATCAGCCTCTATTAAAATACCAAACAAAAATGGCGTCTGCCAGATGACAAACGCCATTTTAAAAGGGTCATAGTTTTCTACTTTACAAATTTCCCGGTCAGCCCGTTGCCAAGCCTGATGAAATATTCTCCGCCGGAAAGGTTGCTTACGTTAATGTTAGTGATTATTCCGCTGGTATGGCCGGTATAAACCACTTTTCCATTGATATCAAAAACAGTAATGTTCATTTTCATTGAACTGCCCGATTCGATGGTGATCCTGTCTTTCGCAGGTACCGGATAAATCTTCAGCGAAGCTGCTGCTGTATGATCGCCGATACCCGTGCCACCACCATTGCTGGTTTTGAGAATGGTTCCGAAAGTCCCGGTTGCATAGCCATTGGCCACGCTGGTAAAGTACACGCTTTTGAGGGTATTCGACGAGTTGGATAACTGTTGCTCCCATGTGCCGCCTGCATCAATGGTTTTCAGAATAGTTCCATTGGATCCCACTGCAATGCCGGTATTGGCACCACTCCTGAAATCAATTGCATAAAGATCATTGGAAGTTCCTGATACGCTTATATTCCAGGTAGTACCGCCATCAATGGTCTTGAGAATTGTTCCCTGGTCGCCAACTACATACCCCGTGTTGTCATCGGTGAAGTAAATTGAATGAAGATTGGCCATGGTTCCGGAATTAAGCATTTCCCAGTTATCTCCGCCATCATAGGTACGGATGATGGTTCCGGCGTCGCCCACGCAAAATCCTTTATCAATGGTAAGGAAATAGACTTTATTAAGGGTGCTCATGACTCCTGAGTTTTTGGTGGCCCAGAAATTTCCGCTGCTCGTGGATTTCAGGAAGATGCCGAATTCACCGGTGATATACCCGGTGGTGGCATCGGGGAAATGGATGGAGGTGAGATTGGTGGAAACACCGGTGGATTGCTCTGCCCAGGTACTTCCCCCATTGGTGGTCTTAATCAGGGTGCCGCTCAGTCCGACTGAATAACCGTTTGTGGCATCCAGGAAGAAAATATCATTCAGTTGCCGCGTCGTGGGTGAAGCAATGGTCAGCCAGTTGGTCCCGCCATCGGTTGTTCTCAGGATGGTCCCGTTATTTCCGACTGCTACACCGGTATTGTTCTGTCCCGTTAGGAAACTGATGTCATTGATATCTTTTGTCGTTCCTGAACCTTTTTCCGTCCAGGTTGAAGCTGCATTGGTGGTTTTCAGAATAACACCATGATTGCCCACGAGATACCCGTTATTGACATCCGTAAAATAAATGCTGCCATACCAGTTATTGTTTTCACTTGCCGTTACCACCCAGGTTGCGCCCCCGTCGGTCGTTTTCAATACTGCCTCGCTGTATCCGGAAATGTATCCATTGCTGGCATCCACGAAATAAACCGACAACAGGTTGAGAGCGGTCCCTGAGGTCTGCGGGGTCCAGGTGGCGCCGCCGTCAGTAGTTTTCAGAATCGTTCCGCCGTATCCGGCAGCATAGCCGGAAGTGCCCGCGAAAAATACCGATTTCAGATTTTTCGTGGTTCCTGATGTCTGGGCAGTCCATGTAGTGCCCCCGTTGGTGGTGGCAATGATGGTACCCCCGTTTCCGACGGCCCAGCCATTATTGGCGTCGGTGAAAAAGATGGAGTTGAGTGTAGTACTGGTTCCGGAGGTAACCGTGCTCCAGGTGGTTCCACCGTTTGCGGTTTTGATGATGGTGCCGGCGTCACCTGCAGCAAAGCCGGTATTACCGGTAAAGAAAACAGAATACAAACGGTTCGTGGTATTGGATACCGCGGGTGTCCAGTCGGTACCTCCATTGGAAGTTTGTACCATGGTTCCTGCAGATCCTACTGCAAATCCGTTATTAGCATCGATAAAATCGACCGAATACAGGGTGTCGGCAACCCCGGAGAATTGCACTGTCCAGTTGGTTCCGGCATTGCTGGTTTTGATGATCATCCCGCCACTGCCTACTGCATAGCCGGTATTGGCATCGGTGAAGGTGAGGCCGTATAGCCCTTCGGATGCGGGGTGCGGATTCTGCCATTGCCAGTTTTGTGCATTGGCCAGCATGAAACTCATCATGGCGAGTAAGAGGAAAGTAAACTTTTTCATAAGGTTTATTTTTATATCGTTTGGATAAAAAATCTTTGCCTCAAATTTATAAAAAAAACAGCGGTGGAGGCAATGTAAATAACATCCCGTTTTGTTCAGTCCTTAAAACTATATCCGGCACTGAGTCCAAACCAGGGAGAGAAAGAATGCTTCATGATGGATTCATCACCCGCCTTGAAATCAAAAACAGGAATAAACCCTGCCCTGAAAAAATAATTATCCGTCGTTTGGAACCGCACCCCCAAAAACCCGTTCAGCAGCGGATCAAAATTGCTTTTGTAGAAATATCCCGAACCATACGTATAATATTTTTTCCAGATGGCATACACCAGCGAAGTACCAGCGCCGAATTCAATACCCAAAAATTTATTCATCTGAACCACCATGTTGACCCCGATTGGTGCACTGATGTAATTGACGCCTCCCCATCTGAGGTAACCCAGGCCGATTCTTCCGTAAAGCCTGAAATTTCCCCGGGTAAACTGCATACGCTCATAATTGGCAGAAATCATGAAGGAATTTCCAAAAATCTCGGCATAAAAACCATTAGGTTCAAATTTCCCTTTGATCTTTTTCATGGATACCCATGCGGTCTCGCTCAAACCGGGATAATTCACCGGGTGTTTCCGGTTATAGTTTTCCATATACTGAAAAGCCATTTCCCCGTTTCCGTTCCTGCGAAAATCCTTGTACATGACCGGCTCATCAATCAGGATAGCAAGAATGTTCTTGCTGGTTGCCAGGGAAATGTCACCGGTTTCGTAATTCAGGATGTACAGGTCGCTGGCCGCCGCTGATGAGTCTGCCTTCTTAATGGCTTCGAAAACACTGTATTTTCCAAGCACTTCCAGTTGATAATTTCCAGACTGGTGAATAAAGAAGTTCTGGCCGTCGCAATATCCCCAGTAATTTTTAAGAAAACTCTTTTCTCCCTTTTTATTTGTGATGACCGGCCGGCCATTTGCCGGATCGCCCATGGGAAGCTCGAAGCTGTCGGTGATGGCAGGACGATTGGCCTTGAACTCTTCGAAAGACAGATAAATGCCCTTGCGGATACTCTCGTTAAAGGTAACCGGTTCCTGGGCCAGTAACTGCAAAGGCAGGAGCAGTAAGATCAGTAAGGCCTGTTTCATAAGTTCAAATTTTGCATTTCGCATTTATTCCACCTGAAACACTCCCGTCTCTTCATACCTCGATGCCACGGCGATCTTCACCCCGTTGGCATGATGGGAAAAAAGGTCATGTACCACCTGGGGATGATTATTTTCGGCAGAAAGGTGGGAAAGGATCACCAGTTGAAGATCGGCCGAACGCCGCTTTAAAAAAACTTCCAGCGCCTGGTCATTGGAAAGATGTCCTTTATCACTGCGGATCCTTCTTTTCAGATAAACGGGGTAACGACCCGTCTCCAGCATCCTTTCATCATAATTGGATTCGAGAAATGCGGCATGGCACTGGCTCAGGTGAAGTTCCAGGTTCTGACAGGCATATCCCAGATCGGTGAACACGCCAACCGTGGTTTTGCCGTTTGTGACGGTAAAACTGTGCGGATCGGAAGCATCGTGACTTTTTTGAAAAGGGGTGATCATAAGATCTCCCACCACGACCGGAAATCCTGCTATGAATGATTCGGAAAGTGTGGGATCGGGAATAAACCTGCTGTTGCGCCAGGTAGGCTCGGTTATGTAAACCGGCAGCCGGTGTTTTTTCGAAAGTACCTCGGCTCCGCGGATATGATCGACATGCTCATGGGTGATGAAGATGGCTTTCACTTTCTCCATCGGCAAACCCAGCCGTTTCATGCGTTTTTCGGTCTCGCGGCAGGAAATACCTGCATCAATGAGTACGGCTTCTTTTTCATTGCCGATATAGTAGCAGTTGCCGTTGCTGCCCGAATTG
>JBLNAN010000041.1:0-3352 GCA_050259355.1 Syntrophothermus sp.
TTATAATCGTTCTAAATTGATCAGCCAATCCCAAAATTTCTCTGTAAAATCGCCTCCATCTCGTGAAAAATTACGAACTTCGTGGTATAATTCAGTGAACTCTAATATTCTTGAAATATGGCTAAAGTAAAGGGCGACATTGAAGTCAACATTGAACGGTGCAAGGGCTGTGAGGTATGTATCGCCGCATGCCAGTTCAGTTGTATCGCCATGTCGAAAGAAGTGAACAGCAAAGGCTACCACTTCGCAATGAAAGTTAATGATGACTGCACGGGTTGCATGAACTGCGCGATTGTATGTCCCGACGGCGTGATCACGGTTTATCGTGCAAAAGTTGCTGCTGAATAACAAAACTTAAATCAATTACCCATGGGTGAGCTTAGACTAATGAAAGGCAATGAGGCAGTTGCTGAAGCTGCCATCAGGGCCGGATGTGACGGTTATTTCGGATATCCCATTACCCCGCAGTCGGAGGTGATGGAGTACCTCATGATGGAAAAACCGCATGAAAGAACCGGCATGGTTGTCCTCCAGGCTGAAAGCGAAGTCGCTTCAATCAACATGCTCTATGGAGGAGCCGGTACAGGAAAAATGGTGATGACTTCTTCTTCCAGCCCCGGCATCAGCCTGATGCAGGAAGGGATCAGTTATATGGCCGGTGCAGAATTGCCCGCGCTGATCGTGAATGTTGTCCGCGGCGGTCCCGGACTGGGAACTATCCAGCCCTCACAAGCCGATTATTTCCAGGCAGTAAAGGGAGGCGGTCATGGCGACTACAAGCTGATCGTGCTTGCTCCTGCTTCGGTTCAGGAAATGGCTGACCATGCAAAACTGGGTTTTGATCTTGCCTTCAAATACAGAATGCCCGCGCTCATCCTCTCGGACGGTGCCATCGGCCAAATGATGGAAAAGGTCGAACTTTTTGACCAAATCCCCCGACGCAGCGATGAAGAAATCAAAAAAGCCTGTCCCTGGGCAGCAACCGGAAAACCCAAGGGCCGTGATCATAACATCATCACCTCCCTGGATCTGGATCCCGCCGGCCAGGAAAGAGTAAACCTGAAACTCCAGGCAAAATACAAGGAAATCGAAGAAAAGGAAGTTCTTTACGAACTGATCCGGACCGAAGATGCAGAATACCTGTTCATCGCTTTCGGACTCTCTGCCCGTATCTGTCAGAAATCAATAGAACTGGCCAGGGCCAAGGGAATCAAGGTGGGCCTGCTTCGTCCCATTACCCTGTACCCTTTCCCGGTAAAGCAGGTTGCTGAACTGGCTAAGAAGGTCAAGGGAATGCTCGTGGTTGAAATGAATGCCGGTCAGATGATCGAAGATGTAAGGCTTTCTGCCGGATGTTCGCTGAAAATTGAACATTACGGGCGTTTTGGCGGTATCATTCCTACACCTGAAGAAGTCGTAAAGGCATTGGAAAATCAAATTATCGGAGGCTGATATGGAAGAAAACACGATTAAAAAACCTGAAAATATTGTCTATAAAAGAACCGATCTCCTGGTCGACCGTCCGCTGAGTTATTGTCCCGGTTGCGGACATGGTGTTGTTCACCGGATGCTCATGGAGGTGATCGAAGAGATGGGGCTTCAGGAAGAAACCATTGGCGTTTCTCCGGTCGGCTGCTCTGTACTGGCTTACGATTTTCTCAACATTGACATGCTGGGTGCCGCTCACGGCCGTGCCCCCGCGCTGGCAACTGCCATCAAAAGGATGTGGCCCGGTAAATTTGTATTTACCTACCAGGGTGACGGCGACCTTGCAGCTATCGGCACTGCTGAAACCATTCATGCCTGCAACCGCGGTGAACACATCACCATCATTTTCATCAACAACGGGATCTACGGGATGACCGGCGGCCAGATGGCCCCCACAACCCTTCCTAACATGCGATCCTCCACATCGCCTTACGGTCGCGACGTTGAAATGATGGGCCACCCGCTGCGTATTACCGAACTGATCGCGCAACTTCCGGGAACTTATTATGTTACCCGCCAGGCTGTTCATACTCCAAATCATGTAAGACGCACCAAGAAAGCGATTAAAAAGGCGGTTGAAAATCAGAAAAACAACACGGGCGTGTCCTTCATTGAAGTAGTTTCCAACTGTAACTCAGGATGGAAAATGACACCGGTACAGGCCAACAAGTGGATGGAGGACAACATGTTCCCCTACTATCCCCTGGGAGATATCAAAGTGGACGGCAAACTGGTTGAGAAACAGGCAGAAAAAACAGAATTAGCTTAAAAAAAAGAACTATGACTGAAGAAATTATCATAGCAGGTTTCGGCGGACAAGGTGTTCTTTCCATGGGAAAGATCCTGGCCTATTCAGGTGTCATGCAAAACAAGGAAGTAAGCTGGATGCCTTCATACGGACCTGAGATGAGGGGCGGAACGGCCAATGTAACGGTCATCATCAGCGACGAACGCATCAGTTCCCCTTCTCTCAATGCATTCGATACTGCCATCATCCTGAACCAGCAATCAATGGATAAGTTTGAAAAGGCAGTGAAACCCGGTGGTCTGCTGATTTACGATCCCAATGGCATCACCCGTCATCCCGTAAGGAAAGACATTAACATCTATACCATAGAGGCTGCAGATGAAGCAGGGAAACTGGGCATGTCCAAAGTTTTCAACATGATTGTTCTAGGGGGCTTTCTGAAACTGAAACCATTGGTAGCACCCGAATTCATTCATAAAGGACTGGAAAAATCGCTTCCGGCAAGGCATCACAAACTGATTCCCGATAATGAAAAGGCAATCGAGATCGGGAAGGAACTGCTGAAACCGGTGCTGATACTGAATTAGTTATCTGTATTATGAAACTGGAGAGCTGTCTCATTTGAGATGGCTCTTTTGGTTTTTGGAACTTTGGTTCACGCAGAGGTAAAGAGATATCGCTGAGGGCTCAGAGTTTGTTAACGAATCTAAAAATTTGGTTCTTGATTGGATAAGAATTGAAATTGATAAGTAAACCAACTTTTAAACCTGCTAGTTTCAAATAAGTTAGAGTTTGGGCTTTATGAACCTCCGCAATCAAATCTACAGCCTTTAGTTCAACAATGACCAATTTTTCTACTATTAAATCAATTCGAAATCCTGCTTCCAGTTTAACCTGCTCATAAATTAATGGCATAGGCACTTGCTCTTCAACATATAAGGCAGCTTTCCGCAATTCATAAGTAAGAACATTCTGATAAACAGATTCAAGTAAACCAGGTCCAATATTCCGGTTTATTTTAATTGCCGCACCAATTATTTTTCCTGTAATTGTATTTTCATCCATAAACTATAATTTTAGCTTAATCGGGTTAAACTAAAAAAGGTGAAATAGAAA
>JBLNAN010000042.1:0-2816 GCA_050259355.1 Syntrophothermus sp.
AGGCCTGGTAGGTTTTTTCAGTTCCTGACAGAATATTGGCTTTGATCGTGGTATTCTTTCCGAAATATCCTCCTGAAAGATGCCAGGAGCCCAGCCGGGCAAAAGCCCTGTCGATATATCCTTCAGATGTGATGTAGGATGCCCTTCCGTCAAAGGCAAAATGATTTTTCATGATGCCTGTTCCGAATTTAAGGGTATTCTTGAAGGTGCTGTAGGAGCCGGCGGAACTGTTCAGTTCAGCATAGGGGTCCTGATTCAGGGTTTGGGTCTGGATATTGATGGATGCGCCAAAAGCCCCTGCACCATTGGTGGAGGTACCTACACCGCGTTGTACCTGTATATTGCCGCTGGAAGATGCCAGATCCGGAAGATCAACAAACCATACCCCCTGCGACTCCGGATCATTTACGGGAATGCCATTCATCGTAACGTTAATACGCGTCAGGTCTGTTCCCCGGATGGTGATGCCCGTGTATCCCACACCAGTCCCGGCATCTGAAGTGACAAGAACCGAGGGCGTTGACTGAAGGATATACGGCATATCTCTGCCGAGATTAATTTCAGCGATTTTTTTTGAACTGATATTGGAAAACGTTGCGGGTGTTCGCGGTTGAGCCCGGGTAGCCACGATATTCACTTCTTCTCCAAGCAATGCAGCAGCCTTTAAAATAATCTCAATAACCGTGTCCTTCCTGAGGTTCAGTTCTATCCTCGATGTTTCATATCCTACAAATGAAACCCGGAGATTATTTTCACCCTTACTGACATTTTTGAGAAGGAATGTCCCATCTTCCCCTGAAAAAGCTGATAAAAATGAATTCTCCAGCGCGATGTTGGCCCCCGGAAGAATTTTTCCCGTGGCAGCATCTTTAACCATTCCCGAGACATTAACCTGGGCGAACATTGCCTTACCCGACAACAGGAATAATCCTGAAATAAAAAAGATGATTAATTTTTTTAAAAACATAAGACTGATTTAAAGGTTTATAACTTTCTAAATCAATCAATAGAGGAAAGTTGATGTTGGATCTGATTTTCCTACGCCGGCATTACCCGGATCAGGTTCAAGAGTATGATCTCAGCCCGTAAAGTTGGGCACCCCTATAGATTTGACAGGGCAAAGATAGTTTAAATTTATATTTGTCTGTTTAAGGATCAGCGATTTTCATGTAAATTTGTTTTATAAAAATATAAAAAATATCACGGGAATGAAGAAACTGATGATCATCAATGGGCCGAATCTGAACCTGCTTGGTAACCGGGAGAAGGAGATCTATGGTTCTACTTCGTTTACTGTTTACCTTAAAAAATTAAGATCTGAATTTCCCTCTGCCGAAATAGAATATTTTCAGAGCAATGTTGAAGGGGAAATCATCGACGCATTGCAGAAAGCAGCTTTACTGTATGACGGGATCATTCTTAACGCGGGTGGCTATACGCATACTTCCGTGGCCATTGGCGATACCGTCAGGGCTATTGATGTACCCGTGATCGAGGTTCATATTTCGAATGTTTTTTCAAGGGAATCATTTCGCCACAATTCCTTTATCGCTCCCTATGCAACCGGAAGCATCATCGGGTTCGGAATGGAATCATACCACCTTGCGGTATTGTATTTAACAGGAAAAATCTTGTAGTTAACGCAGAAACTGATCCTGATCCAGGTCGGAAAATTTTTTCTTTCCATGAAGGAAATGTTCAAAAACAATATTTCTGCCGTAAACATTTTTTAGAGGACGGTGTTCCAGGGTTCTCCTTTTCTTTCTCATCTTTCCAAGTGATCCGTAGAAACTGAAATGCGCCTTCATAACGGCGAAGAAATCTTTGAAACCAGCCGTGAAAAGAAAGCGCATGGCGGCAATTCCGTCCAGGATCAGTCTTTTGGCAAAAACCTCGAAAAGGAGGTTGTCCGGTAAATTTTTATAAAGAAGAAAAAAATTGTTGCGGAAGTTATAGTAGGTCTTTCTCCAGGAAATTTTGGGCAATGTACCTCCGCCAATATGATATACGGTTGAATCCGGACAATACATGATTTTGTACCCGCTGTTCTGGAGGCGCCAGCAAAAATCAATTTCCTCCATGTGGGCAAAAAAATCCTCGTCCAGCCCACCCAGTTTATGGTAAATATCTGCTTTTACAAACATGCACGCACCAGTCGCCCAGAATATTTCCGTGACATTGTCGTACTGTCCGTGATCAGGTTCAATTTCCTGAAAGATCCGGCCCCTGCAGAAAGGATATCCATATTTATCCATCATTCCGCCCGCGGCACCGGCATATTCAAATTTTTCCTTTTCACAATAGGAGCGGATTTTTGGCTGACATGCTGCAATCAGGGGATCTGTTTCCATCAGCCGGATAACCGGCATGATCCAGTCAGGCGTAACTTCAATATCAGAATTCAGCAGAACATAATAATCAGCTTTGATCTGACGGAGTGCAACATTGTATCCACCTGCAAATCCGTCATTGCGTGTATGGGTAAGAATTCTTACACCAGGAAAATTCTCTTTCAGAAAGGTTACAGAATCATCGGTTGATGCATTATCAGCAACGATAATTTCGGCTTCATCCCTGGTATGCAGGAGGAGCGGGGGCAGAAACTGTTGCAGGAATTTCCTCCCGTTCCAGTTCAGTATTACAACAGCGATGTGCACAATAGCCTCGTGTAGATTTATTGTGAAGTAAAAATAAGAAAATTTCGGCCCCTCTTAAAAGTAAAATGATAATCGGGAAAATTATTTAGCGGTTATTTGTCGGCAAAGACCAGTCATCGGATGAGTTTTCTCCCCATGCATTGATGGTCTGTGTATCCT
>JBLNAN010000043.1:0-7876 GCA_050259355.1 Syntrophothermus sp.
CTGTATTACCTGACCTGGAACTTCGGTGATCCGCAATCAGGCAACAACAACATCTCGCACGCCTATAATCCTGCTCATACTTTTACCCGTACCGGTCATTTTACCGTAATGCTCGCGGCCATGAATTCCGACGGATGTACCGACAGCGTTTACAGGGATATCGAAGTCAACAATCCCCCCGTGCCCATGTTCAGTTATGTGGTCAACCCGACGGGAATGGTTGAATTCACGGATCAGTCAACGGCCGGTACCGGATCGATTGTCAGCTGGGAATGGAATTTTGGTGATGGCAGTGCCCCGGTTGTGATTTATGCCCCGGGACCCGGCAACATCAATCACCAGTACAATGGCGGTTATTACCAGGTCAGCCTCAAGGTAACGAACCAGCAGGGATGTTCATCGGTTTATCTGAAGACCATTTATCTGAATATCGGTATTACTGCAGCCTTTGATCATACCGACAGCATTGTTTGTGCAAGATACCCGGTTATCTTCCATGATCATTCGGCGCCGCACGATATGATCAACCGCTGGAGATGGTATTTCGGCGACAGCAAGGATACCACCTATACCACTTACACACCGACGCTGGTTCACACTTTCGATGTCAGCGGAACTTATCTGGTTAAACTGGTCATCAGCACTGTTATCGACGGAAGCAGCATCTCTGATACCACCGAGCAAATTGTGATCGTTAACGGAACGCCTGAACCGCAGTTCACCTCGATTGCAAATTGCGTGAACAGTCCCAGCCAGTTCAATGATGTTTCCGGCAACGCGGGGATCATCCTGGCTCAGCGGGAGTGGGATTTCGGAGATCCGGCATCGGGTCCTGCAAACCATTCTCAAGTCAAAAATCCGACTCACCAGTATGCAACGGCAGGAAGCTATGATGTGAAACTCCTCCTAACCAATAATGCCGGTTGTAAAGACTCGCTGGTACACACGGTTAAGGTACATGCCCAGCCAAAGGCTTCCTTTGAAAATACACTGGCCTGCTCCGGCAATCCTACCTTCTTCACTGACAGGTCGTTGCAGGGTGATACAACCCTTCACGTATGGCAATGGAATTTTGGTGTACCGGGTATAAAGAAAGATACTTCACTGGAGCAAAATCCTGTTTATTATTACAAAACTTCCGGTACGTATCCTGTCAGATTGCTGGTTAGGGATAATTACGGATGCTACGATACTGTTGATTCAACCGTTAATGTATTTACCTCGCCGGTCAGTGCATTCCGTCTCGTCGACAATTACGAGGGCAAACCCGGGAAGATATTGCTGAACAATGAATCCATCGGTGCAGAAGCATTCTATTGGGACTTCGGCAATGGTTATCATTCAACAGATGAAAATCCCATAGTTACCTATTCCGATGACGGCACCTATCTGATCAAACTGATTTCTTACAGCGATAATGAATGTACGGATACGACCTTCTACAGATATGATATGGTCTTCAAGGGTCTTTATGTACCAAATGCCTTTGCCCCAACCACCAATATCCCGGGCGTGGCTGAATTCAAACCCGTGGGCATAAATCTGCAGAAATACAAGATCGAGGTATTTGATTCATGGGGTCATCTGTTATGGCAGTCTGATAAGATCGATGGATCAGGCAGTCCGACCGAAGGATGGGATGGAAAAGACCAGACTGGAAGACTGATGCCACAGGGAACCTACATGTGGAAAGTCACCGCCACCTTTACGGATGGATCCATCTGGCAGGGTTCTGACATCGGCAAGGGCGAGTACAAGTCGATCGGAACGGTAACTTTGATCAGATAAAGGTGATGTGAATACGTTATGAATGCCTTCACATCACGTCTTCCAAAAAATTAAATATCTTTGTCTCTGTACAAAATTCGTATTTCATGAAGAAATTTTACCTGTTCCTCCTGCTGATCATTCTCAGCCCGGTAGTTTTTGGCACCCAAGTTCCCGTTGACAAGGCACAGCAAATTGCCCTGGGTTATTACCAGCATTTCACCGGGCATCAACCGGATTTGAAAAATGTAAGCGTAACGACTTGCCGGGGCCTGGAAACCTTTTATACTTTCCGGTTTGAGAAGGGATTTGTTATTGTTTCGGCTGATGATGCCGTGATTCCTGTGCTGGGCTATTCTTTTGAAAATGACATGCCTGATCAGATCACCAATCCGGCTACGGCTGCCTGGCTCGACAGCTACAGCCGCGAAATATACCAGGTAGTGAATCAGCATCTTGACAACCGCTTAACCTCCAGGCAGTGGGATGAACTTTTGAGGGGAAATTACCCTGCACCCCAGAGGGATGTTACGCCATTGCTGACAACCACCTGGGACCAGGGATGCAACTACAACGCCCTGTGTCCGGCCGATCCTTCCGCATTTTTCTCCTGCGGTCACGTGTACACCGGTTGTGTAGCCACCGCGATGGCGCAGATCATGAAGTATCACAATTATCCCGCCCAGGGCGTAGGTTCTCATTCATACACCCATCCTACCTATGGTGTTCAGACGGCCGACTTCGGAAACACCATGTATAACTGGTCCTCCATGCCCAACAACGTTACCGGTTCCAATTCTGCCGTTGCCACGCTGATGTACCATGCCGGTGTTTCAGTGGATATGCAGTATGGCGCAAGTGCCTCCGGAGCTTTCAGTACAGATGTTCCACCGGCACTGCTGGATTATTTCAACTATCATCCTGATATCATGCTGAAAAACAAATCAGACTATCCTGTTCTGGAAGATTTTAAGAATCTGATCAGGGCTGATCTGGATCAGCACCTGCCGGTGTATTACAGTGGCCAGGGCCCAGACGGTGGTCATGCCTTTGTTTGTGACGGTTACCGGATGAGCGACGGCACATTCCATTTCAACTGGGGATGGTCTGGATCCAGCAATGGCTATTATACAATCGGGGCACTGAACCCCGGCGGATATACCTTCAACGATAACAATTCGGTTGTGGTTCATATAAAACCGTATAATTCAAGCCTGGTTGTTCGTATCACCCATCCGGTTAACAATGCAATCGTTGGCGTCGGCAATTCAGTGGAGATCAAGGCCATGGCCATCAGGGGCAATCCTTCCAGCCTGAAAATCTTCATCGACAACGTGGAGAAAGCCTCCGGTTCGGGAGATTCTCTGATCTTTATCTGGCAAACCGCCAACTGGGATCTGGGCAGCCATGAAGTACGCGCTTGTGCTTACACTGCCACGGATACCGTTTATTATAAAATTAATCTTAACGTGGCCGAATGGATCTCCCAGGCAAGCGGTTTTTCAACAGCAAACCGTCAGATCAACTACATGTCGGCCGTTGACAGTTCTATTGTCTGGGCAGTGGCCGTTGATGCAAATAATCCACAGGGCGCTTCTTCAGATTTCACCCGAACCGTTGATGGTGGCAACACCTGGACTCCCGGAACCATCACCGGAACCACCGGCCTGGCCAGCGCCATGATCTTTGGCATGAACGCCGATAAGGCATATGCCGCCATGTTCAAAGTTTCCGGGACGGCTCACATGGGAATTTATTTTACCAGTGATGGCGGGGCTACCTGGTCAAGACAGACCACCGCCGGTTTCAATAATGCCAACTCCTTCCCCAATTGTGTCCATTTCTTCAACGAAAACGACGGCTGGTGCATGGGTGACCCGATCAGCGGCGACTTTGAGATTTACACCACCACCGATGGCGGTACAACCTGGACCCAGGTCAGTGGTTCTGATATACCCAATCCGGTTACAGGCGAATTTGGCGTTGTGGGTTATTACAGCGCCATAAACGATACCCTTTGGTTTGGCACCAACAAAGGCAGGGTTTATCGTTCCTGTGATAAAGGGTATACATGGACCGTTTCCACGGTTCCCGCGCTCGACGGGAAATTTATTAAACCCACCTTCAGAACAGGACTGCATGGGCTGGTTCAGGATAAAGATGCCGGATCCACGGGCGCCATCAGCGAAACTTTCGATGGTGGAAACACCTGGACCCCTGTTACGGTGAGTGGTCCGATTTATCCGACTGATCTGTCCTACGTTCCCGGGACCGCAAACACCTGGGTCAGTTCCGGCAGTCTGGGAACCAACGGTTGTTCCTATTCTTTTGATGGCGGACATACCTGGGCCGATTTTATTGGAACAAACGGAACGGCTTACTGGTACATGACCTGGGTTAACAACCATTGCGGATGGGCTGGCGGAGTGAATACAACGGTTACCGAGGATGGCACTTTCAAATACATTGGCCTCCTTCGTATCCCGCTGCCGTCTCCTGCCAATTTCCTGGCTGAACCTACCCAGAGCGATGTTCATATGACCTGGGAAAAACCCACCTTCGACAGCACCATAATGACGTTACACGGCTATAATCTTTACAGAAATGGCGTTAAGCTGAATCCGACCCTCCTGGCAGGCAGGATTTATGATGACATGAGCGTGCCCAGTGATCATTACAACTACTGTGTTTCAGCCGTGTATGATCTTGGAGAATCCGACGGAAACTGCCAGATCATCGATATCACCGTGGGAATGGATGAAAAGATGGAAACCAGAATTTCCGTTTATCCCAATCCAGTGCACGACAAGCTTTTCATCAGACCTGAAGGAAATGTTGATGTTGCAAGGCTGATGGACCTGACGGGTCACCTGGTTGCAACCGCGAAAGGAACGACGGTGGATGTTTCCGGCATTGCACCCGGGTTGTATGTTCTGGAGGTAAACAATCAGCGGGTAAAGGTTGTGGTAGAATAGCGGTTTCAAAGAAAATTTTTACAAGGAAGTATTGAGGCAAGAATTTTTTGCTTTTCTGTATCTTTGTCTTAATCCAAAATAAAAATAATCATGTCAGAAAAGATTTTTGATAAAGTAAAACCTGGCGCCATTACCGGCAACGATGTTCAGGAAATTTTCCGAATTGCCAAAGCCAGTCAGTTTGCACTTCCCGCCGTGAACGTGACCGGTACAGATACCGTAAATGCCGTTCTGGAAGGCGCAAAGGCCGTTAATTCCCCGGTGATCATTCAGTTTTCCAATGGCGGGGGCCATTTTTATGCAGGTAAATCCCTTGCCAACACCAACGAGGCAGCTGCCATCAAAGGTTGTATCTCCGGAGCCATGCATATCCACGAGGTTGCTCCTCTCTATGGTGTAGCGGTGATCATCCATACCGATCATGCTGCCAAAAAGCTCCTTCCCTGGATCGACGGACTTTTGGATGCAGGAGAAAAATATTACAAGAGCCATGGAAAGCCTCTTTTCAGCTCTCATATGCTGGATCTTTCCGAAGAGCCTTTGCAGGAAAACATAGAGACTTGCAAAAGATATCTGGAGCGGATGAGCAAAATGGATATGACCCTTGAAATCGAGCTCGGCGTGACCGGCGGTGAAGAAGACGGGGTTGACAACACGGGTATCGACAGTTCAAGGCTCTACACGCAGCCCGAACATGTCGCCTATGCCTACGAGGAACTTGGAAAGATCAGCAACAGGTTCACCATTGCAGCTTCTTTTGGAAACGTTCACGGCGTTTATAAACCCGGAAACGTGAAACTTGAACCCATCATCCTGCACAATTCCCAGGAATATATCCAGAAAAAATTCAAAACCGGCCCCAATCCTGTCAATTTTGTTTTCCATGGCGGAAGTGGCTCCGAACCTGAAAAAATCAAAGAAGCTCTCTCCTATGGTGTCGTCAAGATGAACATCGATACGGATACACAATGGGCTTTCTGGGAAGGCGTCATGAAATATTACAAGAAGAATGAGGGTTACCTTCAGGGTCAGATCGGAAATCCTGATGGTGAAGATAAACCCAACAAAAAGTTTTATGATCCCCGTGCATGGTTAAGGGATGGTGAAAAATCGATCGTGGAAAGACTCAGAATTGCCTTTTCCGACCTTAACTGCGTGGACAGAAGTTAATGTTAAAAGCTGACTCCGGAGGCCAGGGTTTCCCTGCTCCGGATGCACAGCACCGGTATCGGCGAACGGTTGACGATCTGCTGGGCAAAAGGACCCATCCATAGATTCATCATGGAAGATCCCTGTTCCGACATGATCGAGATAAGGTTAGCATCTTTTTCTTTTGCATACTGGATCAGATCATCTGCCAGGTTCTCCACCTGCATGTGGTCGATGCTGTATTTTATACCTTCTTCGTCAAAATACAGGCTCACTTGCTTGGAATACAGGTCGATGTTCTGCCTTACGGCCTTTACTTTGGAGGTATAGAGAGAAAGAATGACTACCTCGGCACCAAAACTTTTTGCCAGAACCCCGGTAAAGGGAGCCTTTTGCCTGGTTTCCATGGTATGATCGATCGGGAGGATGATCTTCGTGAGCGGTCGCTGAACATCAATGCCGCTGCGGATGGTGATGACAGGGCAGGGAGCAAGTGAAACAATGCGGTTGGCGTTGCTTCCGATCCAGAACTCCACGAAAACCGTTGCCCCGTGGGTTCCGGTGATTACCATCCATGCCTTCGTTTCCTTTGCCAGTTCTGTTATTTCCTTGAATACTTTACCGGTTTTTATCGTATAATAAATCTTGTTTTTCGGAAGATCTTTCTGATACTTTGAAATGATTTCTTCGAAATAATTCTTTGCTTCCTGCGACTGGTCCCCGGATTTATCGAGTTTATCTTTATCAGATTCAGCCTTCTGAACCCATACCATATTAAGGTCTTTATGACAAACCTGTGCAATAGACAGGGCATGAAGAAAGGCATTCATTGAAGATTCAGCAAAATCGATGGCTACGATGATCGAACTCATAAAAGCAGGGTTTTAATTTATTCTGTTTTGGGTAAATTAATTACATCGGAAGTGATCCAGGCATTGGGATAATCTCCCAGCAGTTCATTCAAAAATCTTTGTGCATCCAGCTTTGTACGAAAATCTCCAACCCTTACCTTATAATTGGGCGTTTTGAAGGTAAGATAAGCTCCCGTGCCGGGATATTTTGCGCGGAAGGACTCGTACACCGACTGTGCCCTGGATTTTGAATTACTTCCCGAATCAAAAAAAATCTGAATCCTGTACCCTTCTATTCCTTTCTGATTCTGGTTGATCAGCACGTGCTTGCTGACCAGCAGATCCACCTTGTCATCCCGCACAATTTCAACTTCACCCTTTGGCTGCGCCATGATATTCGACGAAATCGTGAATACCAAAAGCACCAGGAGAAAGAAGATTTTCTGTTGTTTCAGGATCATATTTCCATTTTTTCACCTGGGTGAACACTCAATACAGGAACAGGTGAATGATTGATGAGTTGTTGAGCGTGGGGTCCGAGCATGATGTTGGCAGGTGTTTCCTCTTCAGACATGATAACGATCAAATCAGCCTGAATATTGGATGCATGTGCAATTACTGCCCTTGTTATATCATTCGAAACAATTTTTTCAGAAATGACCTTAATTTTATGACTGATGAAATAGGTCAGCGCCTTTTCGACGTTTTTTTCTGTAACTCTCTGCAGGGATGCAAGATGACTATAATGGGTCGCCACCACGTGAACGGTTGATCCGAACAATCCGGCTATCCTGGCGATCACGGGTAATTTCTGAATGGTCTCACCGGAGGTGTCAATAGGTACAAGAATGGTATCTATACTATCTTTTAATTCGAAATCATTCCTGACGGTAATGATAGGACAGCCCGTGAAGGTGATGATCTTGTGGAGGTTATTCCCCCTGTAGGGTTCTTCATAGGCATTAACGGTATGTGCTCCCTTGATCACCATCGCGGCACCGACCGATTTAGAAAGCGTCTCGATCTCCATATGTACCTTTCCCCTGCGGATTTTGTAGTCCATATTCAGGTCATGATCCAGCCGGGATCGGTATTTTTCCACTAGTTCCAGCATCAGCTGCTTGGAATCATGGC
>JBLNAN010000044.1:0-4055 GCA_050259355.1 Syntrophothermus sp.
TTTTCTTTTTCCTGGTTTCCTCGATCCTGTTTTCGATGTTAATGATTTCAGGCGGAACATTGATATTGGAAATATGAACTCTTGCACCGGCTTCGTCGAGGGCATCGATGGCCTTGTCGGGCAGATACCTGTCTGAGATATACCGGTTAGTCAAAGAAACACATGCCTTTATGGCATCATCAGTAAACCTGACCAGGTGATGGTCTTCGTATTTTTCTTTGATATTATTCAGAATTTCAATAGTTTCCTCGGGCGTTGTAGGATCCACGAGCACTTTCTGGAAACGTCTTTCAAGAGCGCCGTCTTTTTCAATATACTGGCGATATTCATCAAGGGTGGTTGCACCGATGCATTGTATTTCCCCCCTGGCCAGGGCTGGTTTAAACATATTTGATGCATCCAGTGATCCGGAAGCGTTCCCCGCACCAACGATGGTGTGTATTTCATCAATAAAAAGAATAATGTTTGGATTCTTTTCCAATTCGTTGAGAACGGCTTTCATTCTTTCTTCAAACTGGCCACGGTATTTTGTACCGGCAACCAGCGATGCCAGGTCCAGTGAAACCAGGCGTTTGTTAAACAGTGCCCGGGAAACTTTCCGCTGGGTGATCCTCAGGGCGAGTCCTTCGGCAATTGCGGATTTACCAACCCCCGGTTCACCAATGAGAATAGGGTTGTTCTTCTTTCTCCTGCTGAGAACCTGGGCAATTCTGTCCAGTTCCTTTTGTCTCCCTACGATAGGATCCAAACGGCCTTCTTCGGCGGCTTTCGTGATGTCCCTTCCGAAATTATCCAGAACCGGAGTTTTTGATTTTGTTTCTGATCCCTTTTTGGCAGATGATCCACCAAAACTTTTGCTTTCTTCAGGATCATCATCATCATCATCTTTGGGAAGAATATCCTTTGGTTGCAATGGAATGTCTTCCGAACCATTGGAAATAATGGATCTTACTTCATCCTTTACGACGTTATAAGTAACCCCTTTATTTGCAAGCAGTTTGGTTATAATATTATTTTCATCTTTCAATATGGCAAGCATCAGGTGTTCTGTTCCGATGAGTTCGCTGTTGAAAGATTTTGCTTCCAGGTAGGTTATCTTCAATGCGCGTTCTGCCTGCTTGATCAGCGGCAGGTTTTCGCCATTTGAAGGTTTTTCTTTTTCGCTGGCTACAGCAGATTCAATCCTTCGGCGAACATCATTCATATCAATACCAAGTGAAGTCATGATTTTCATGGCCAAACCTTCGCCTTCGCGAATAATCCCTAAAACAAGATGTTCAAGCCCTATATAATCGTTTCCGAGTCTCACCGCTTCCTCGCGGCTGAAGATTAAAACATCTTTGACCCGTTGTGAGAATTTTGCTTCCATAGTATGTCTTCCTTCGTTTATCAAACCAGTTCTTTTTTGACCTGGTGTTATTTTATTAGGATTCACTCCCGAAATGTCAAAAACAATGCCACTAACAGATATGTCAGTTCCCTCCGGTGTTCTCCAAAAATACATACGATCTGCTGATAATGCCATTTTCCTTGCTTTAGTTATCAACATAATTCTGTTGATAATGCTTATAAAAATACGACGAATTTTACGGTTTATGTCGCTTATTTTTCGTAATTTCGTATCAATATTTTCCTATTTTTATTTAATTGAATTTCAGTAATTTATAGTATGGATAACCAACCTTTGGAAGGCGAAAAAATTATTCCGGTCAACATCGAGAACCAGATGAAGTCTGCTTATATAGACTACTCGATGTCAGTTATTGTTGCGAGAGCCTTGCCAGATGTTCGCGACGGATTGAAACCGGTTCACAGGAGAGTCCTTTATGGAATGTACGAGTTGGGTGTCACTGCCGGCAGATCATACAAGAAATCTGCTAGGATCGTGGGTGAGGTTTTGGGAAAGTACCATCCTCATGGCGATACCTCCGTGTATGATGCCATGGTGAGAATGGCGCAGGAATGGAGTCTGCGCTACCCGCTGGTGGATGGACAGGGAAACTACGGATCAATGGATGGGGATAGCCCGGCCGCCATGAGGTATACCGAAGCAAGAATGCAGCGTATCACCGAAGAAATGGTTGCCGATATTGAAAAGGATACCGTTGATTTTCAGCTGAATTTTGATGATACCCTGGAAGAACCCACCGTGATGCCTGCCAGGATCCCGAACCTGCTGCTCAACGGCGCTTCAGGTATTGCCGTGGGTATGGCCACCAATATGGCCCCCCACAATCTGCGGGAAGTGGTTGACGGTATTATTGCCTATATTGATAAAAGAGATATCACCATTGAAGAATTAATGCAGTACATCAAGGCCCCGGATTTTCCGACCGGTGGCACGATATACGGCTATGAAGGTGTAAAAGAAGCATTTGAAACAGGAAGAGGAAGAATCGTGATCCGCGGCGAATCAACGGTTGAACAGGATGCTCATGGCCGCGAAATGATCGTTGTTACCTCGATTCCATACCAGGTGAACAAATCTGAAATGATCAAGAAAACCTTCGAAATGGTATGTGACAAGAAGATTGAAGGAATTTCGGAGATCAGGGACGAGTCAGACAGAAGCGGGGTGCGTATCGTTTATGAAATCAAAAAAGACGCGATTACCAACGTGGTACTGAATAAATTGTACCAGTACACGGCACTTCAGACCGCCTTCAACGTTAACAATATAGCACTGGTTAAAGGAAGACCTTACACGCTCAATTTAAAAGATCTGATCGTTCATTTTGTCGAGCATCGTCATCAGGTCGTGATCCGCCGTACAAGGTACGAACTTAACGAGGCACAGAAAAAAGCCCATATTCTTGCAGGACTTCTGATCGCGCTGGATCATCTGGATGAGATCATCAATCTTATCCGTTCCTCCAGAACACCTGAGGAGGCGAAAACAGGCCTTATCACAGGTTTTGGCCTTACAGAAATTCAGGCAAAGGCCATCCTTGATCTTCGTCTGCAACGTCTTACCGGGATGGAGCGTGATAAAATCAAGGAAGAATATGAAGAACTGATGAAACTGATCGAGCATCTTGAAGGAATTCTTGCTGATGAATCATTAAGGATGGAAATCATCAAGACGGAATTGCGCGAGATCAAAGAAAAATATGGTGACGAAAGAAGGTGCCCGATCATTTATAATGCGACCGATTTCAGGATCGAAGATACGATCGCGGATGAACAGGTTGTAATCACCATTTCGCATCTTGGATATATTAAAAGAACCCCATTGTCTGAATACCGCCGGCAAAATCGTGGTGGTAAAGGAATGAGGGGATCTGACGTGAGAGATGAGGATTTCCTGGAACATCTCTTCGTTTGCACGAACCATAATTACCTCATGTTCTTTACGGAAAAAGGTAAATGTTTCTGGCTCAGGGCTTATGAAATCCCAGAAGGTACCAAAACTACAAAAGGTCGTGCCATTCAGAATCTGATCAGTATTGATCAGGACGACAAAGTGAGAGCCTATATTAATGTTAAAGATCTTAAAGATCCTGAATACATTGCAAACAATTTCATCATTCTGGCCACCCGCAACGGAACCATCAAGAAGACATCACTGGAAGCCTATTCCCGTCCCAGGATCAATGGAATAAATGCAATTACCATTCATGATGGCGATACACTGCTGGAAGCCCGGCTTACCGACGGGCACTATGAAGTGGTAATGGCATTAAAATCAGGCAGGGCAATCCGCTTCAATGAAAAGACCGTTCGTCCCATGGGCAGGAATGCTGCCGGTGTGAGAGGTATAAAATTCAATATGACCAGCGATGAAGTAGTAGGTATGATCTGTATCCCGGCAGATAAAAAATGCGAGATACTGGTTGTTTCTGAAAATGGTTATGGTAAGCGGTCAGATCTGGAAGATTATCGTGTTACCAACCGAGGCGGGAAAGGTGTGAAAACCCTGAATATTACCGATAAAACGGGTCTGCTCATCTCTATCAAGGATGTAACGGATGCTGATGACCTGATGATTATTAACCGGTCAGGTATAATTATCCGTCTGGCCGTGGCAGATCTGAGGGTGATGGGAAGAGCAACCC
>JBLNAN010000045.1:0-3011 GCA_050259355.1 Syntrophothermus sp.
ATAATGTACGGCTAAATACTGGGCCTGGTAGCAGTAAGGTAGTAGGACGGTGTCGATATTAACAGGTAAAAGAAGAAATTTACGATACAGGGCAATAAAAATCGAACCCGGTTATTTTAGCCTTAGCCGGATGATTCTTTTTGTCTGCTGATTTATTTTAAACCGGTCATCCATGCGTTTACCTACAATCCAGGCCAGCTGATCTCCACTGGCTACAATCCATGCGTTTTCTTTTTCGGGGATAGAATATTTCTCGTCAATAAAAAAATCACTTACTTTTTTTATTCCCGTCATTCCCAATGGTTGGAAATATTCGCCTTCGCGCCAATGACGCAGGATGAGCGGAAAGGTCAGCCGGTCCATATCCATATCCACGATATACGGCTGGGTTGAAAAGTGGAAATTGGCAGTGCGCGGTATCTTTTCTATGGTAAGATGAATGGGAAAATCTATCTTATTGCAATCTTCTTCAATATAAACAATCTTATCCTGAGCGGCTTGAATAGATGAAATGATCAGGTATTCACGGTCTTTTACCAATCGGTAAGCATCGGAAAAGAATTTTTTGCCGGATTCTTTCTTTAAGGAATCAATGATGTCATCTACCTGGTCTGCCTGGAAACCAAAGGAGCGGATCAGTTCAAAGAGGATGGTCCGAAGAGGAGCGTAATCCTGCAGCTTTTCTATGTGGATCATGGCGCCTTGATCGTATTCAGAATAGACGTCATCTTTTATCTCGTTGATGCGTTGCTGAAATAGCTGGCCTGTTTCATGCAAATTGGCAATGGTCTTTAGGGCATTTTTACGAAAGGCAGGATTCACTTTCTCCAACAAAGGTAAAACCTGATGCCTAATAAGATTGCGTTTATAAACGGTTTCCAGATTACTGGAATCGGTACAGTAATCAATGGACAGGCGGGTGCAGGTTTCAACAATCTCTGTATGGTTGGTAAAAAGCATAGGCCGGATGATCCTTCCCGATTTAGGTTGGATGCCACTCAGTCCTTTAATCCCCGTACCCCTGGAAAGGTTGATCATAAAGGTTTCGATTACATCATCCTGGTGGTGAGCGGTGGCCAGGTAGTTGAAGTCATGCTGTTTCATCAGCTCATGGAACCATTCATAGCGCAGGTCGCGGGCTGCCATTTCAATGGAAATGCCTTGCTGTAAGGCTACTTCAGAAGTGTTGAAGCGTTTTGACCAAAAGGCAATGTTACGACGATCGCAATATTCGGAAACAAATAGCTCTTCCTTGTCTGATTCTTCGCCTCGAAGCGAAAAATTGCAATGCGCTACTCCCACCTGAAAACCTGTACTTACAAAAAGGTGTGCCATCAGCATGGAATCAGCACCACCACTTACCGCCAAAAGAATGCGATCAGAAGATCGGAACAGGTTTTCTTTGTGGATATATTTTAAGAATTGGTTGACCATGAAGGGGTTTTAAGTTTCAAGTTCAAAGTTTAAGGTTGGCCTGTGCCAGGGCTGACCTTAAGGACCTTAAAGTCTTTAAGGTCCTTAAGGTTGTGGGTTAAGGTTTAAGCTCTGCAGCCAGTTGCGCGATGCGCACAATAACTTCTACGGCTTTTACCATTGACTGTGCCGGGATGAACTCATAAGGGCCATGAAAATTATGGCCTCCGGCAAAGATATTGGGGCAGGGGAGTCCTTTCCACGAAAGTTGTGCCCCGTCGGTTCCACCGCGAATAGGCCTGATGATAGGGGTTACTCCAACTTCTTTCATGGCTTTCTCGGCAAGGTCGACAATATACATGACCGGTTCTACCTGTTTTTTCATGTTGTAATACTGATCGGCCATCTCAAGGGTAACGGTTCCCTTTCCATATTGCAAATTGACAAGGTCGCAGATTTCTGTCATCAGTTTTTTCTTGGCCTCGAATTTATCCAGGTCATGATCCCGAATGATGTATTCGAGCCTGGTGGTGGTAATATCACCTACAAAGGAAGTCAGGTGATAAAAGCCTTCATAGTCGGTGGTATGTTCAGGGCGCTGTGACGGTGGCAGCATATCAATAATCTGCTTGGCAACCAGCATGGAATTGATCATCGTATCTTTTGCTCCCCCCGGATGAACACTTCTTCCCTTAACAGTAATTTTAGCCCCGGCAGCATTGAAATTCTCGTATTCCAGTTCTCCAATTTCACCACCGTCCATGGTATAGGCAAAATCGGCGCCAAATTGCTTAACATCAAAATGCTTGGTGCCAACTCCCACTTCTTCATCCGGAGTAAAGCATATCCTTAGTTTTCCATGTTTGATTTCAGGATGCTGAATTAGATATTCCATGGCAGTGATTATCTCAGCAATGCCGGCCTTATCGTCTGCACCCAGCAGGGTAGTGCCATTGGTGGTAATGATATCCTGCCCAATGTATTTTTTCAGATCAGGGAAATCGGTCATACGGAGCACCATTTTAAGTTCTTCATTGATCACCACTTCCTGGCCTTGGTAGTTTCTTACCCACTGTGGATTTACATTTTCTCCCGAGTAGTCGGGACTGGTATCCATGTGGGAGATAAATCCTATGACAGGAGCCTGGGGCCCCAGGTTGGAGGGCAGGGTAGCGGTTACATAACCATGCTGGTCGCGCTGGACTTCTTCCATTCCTATGGATTTTAATTCCTGGGTCAGTTGATCAGCAAAGGTGAGCTGCCGGATGGTACTTGGATAAGTGATTCTTTCCGGATCTGAGGTAGTATAAACCTGCGCGTATTTTAAAAATCGGTCAATTACTTGTTCCATAGGGTGATTTGAATTAGATATCGTCTGAATTGAATTTAAAGCCAAGGCGTTTGCCGGTCTGTATCCTGGAATGGCTGATTTCCACCTGCATTTGTTCGACGGTGGCAATCTTAACCTGGTCGTAAGGCGGAACCAAAAGATCAAAATTGATGGTGTAATTGATGGCCGTTTCTATGATTTCTTTCATATTTTCTTTGGTCAGTTCATCCGTTCCCAGGTCTTTGACCAGTTCGCTGGATTGTCTTTT
>JBLNAN010000046.1:0-3152 GCA_050259355.1 Syntrophothermus sp.
CGAATCTGCCACAGGATTTTAAATCCTATTATTTTTCAGCTGACATCGGCGACCGTAATCTTCCCGGATCCGGGGGACTTGGCCTGATCATCAATTCTACAAATGAAGGGATCGGTTTTATAAAAGATCTTACGGTAGGGCTCGGTTTATCCGTGAGGATTCCCATTGCCGAAAACATCGTAAGCCAGATCGGGGTTAAGGCCTCCATCCTTCAGAAAAGGATTGCCTGGGAGGACTTTGTTTTCTCCGACCAGCTGAGTGAGAAATACGGGAATATCTACCTTTCCTCATTCATACCTCCCGACAATAATTCGAAAGTCATTCCCGATTTCGGTATCGGCGGTATCATGCAGTTCGCCAATCCTGAAGGTAACATCAACGGAACAGCAGGATTTGCTGTTGATCACCTTTTCCGTCCTGATGAATCTTTCCTGACAACGGCAACTGCCCCGCTGCCCAGAAAGTATGTTGCTCACCTTGATCTCGTGATTTCCTCACAAGGCCAGGCTTCTTCCAGTATGTATGGTTCCGGCGGCGGCGAAGACCTTAAACTTAATCCGGGTATCATCTATCAGAATCAGAATAACATGAGTTCGTTTCAGGCAGGATTGAATCTCTTCAAATACAATATTTATGTTGGAGGATGGTACAAGGCAGCCCTTGGATCTACCGCTTCAACCGCCGTGGCACTCCTGGCCGGCTATAAATACAGTTTTGCCCAGGACATGAGCATCAAATTCATGTACAGCTATGATTTGCAGATTTCAGGTAACCTCCAGGGATTGGGTGGTGCACATGAAATCAGTCTCATTCTCGAATTCGATAAATTTTCCATCTTCGGGGGAGGTGGAGGAGGCGGGTATTACACACCCGGCAGAGGTGGCAGGGGTGGCGCACTCGAATGCCCCAGCTTCTATTAACCTCCAGTTTTTATCTTGCGATGAGAAGGTGCCCCGAAAAGGCACCTTCTGTTTTTTACCCCGGGAGGATTGCCGGTTATTCTTTCTTTTCAATACATTTGTGTTTGAATCGAATAAATATTCATGAAAAAATTGCTGTTCCTGTTTCTCCGGCTGGTGAAAACTGCCCGCAAATTGTCGCTGGCTGTTCAGGGAAAAACGGTAAAAGAGGTCCAGGACAAGCGGGTTGTAACCGGCAAAACCTGGGAAGATTTCTGTGATAACCTAAAGGCAGCCGGCGCTTCGCTTATGTTTCCCGGTACGCCCCGGGATCCTTTTCAGCAGGCAGAGGGCATCAGGTATCTCAGCAGACTGGTACGCGGGGGACTGGAGGCTTTTCTTGAATACAGTGATCCCGCTTTCCCGGTTTTCCGGCAAACAGCCCATGAAACCATCAAGCTCGGTGCCGATAATCCCGATAATGTTTACCTCAATGCCCAGGTATCCGGCGGGTACGAATACGTGATCCGCGGAAAACGCAATACGATCAATTATATCGGGTTCTTTACACAAAACGGCAGTTATGGCACAACCGGCGGACTTTCGCCTTGTGGGTACCTTGACAGCAGGGATCTGGTGACTGCTGCAGATGGCAGCTTTGAAATAATGGTCACCCGCGAAAAGACCGGCACGAACTGGTTGAAAATCGAAAAAGAAACCACGATGGTTATGGTAAGGCAGACCTTCTTCGACCGATCCGCGGAGACTGCTGCAGAAGTAATTATCAGCAATCTGAATGGACAAACTGCGCCTGCACCGCTTTCCGCGGCAAAAGTGGATGATGCGCTTGCAAATGCCGCCCTGTTCGTCGGGGGTGCCTCCATGCTGTTTGCCAGGTGGGCTAAAGACTTTCAGAAACATACCAACCAGCTTCCGATGTTCGATCCGGCTAAATCCAATGCGGCCGGAGGGGATGCCGGGATCATCTATTATCACAGCCACTGGAAACTGGATCCCGGCGAAGCACTCGTGATAGAAGTTGTTCCACCGGAATGTGAATCCTGGAATTTTCAATTGAACAATTACTGGATGGAGTCACTCGATTACCGGTACCACCGGATATGCATCAATAAAGCAACCGCTAAAACAAAGGAGGACGGAAAAGTTAAGGTGATCGTCTCAGCCACCGACCCCGGATTACCCAACTGGATTGAAACAGCGGGTCATACTGAAGGAACCATGCTGTGGCGCTGGTACCGGCTGAAAACCGGCTCTTCACCCGTTCAGCCTTCCTGCCGGGTAGTGCAGGTTTCAAAATTGAATTCTGAATCATGAATACAGGCAATTTCAGAAGAAGCCCATGGTGGTTCCGTCTCATCAACAAGGGGTGGCGGCACACTTACCCGCTGACCAGGATAAGTCTTCAAAGGGATGATCTGATAAAGGCGGCAAGAAACCAGACCGGTCTTACCGATTTCGGCACCGCGTTCGATACCCGGTCGCTCGACATCCTGCTGAATTCAATAGAAACAGAGGCTGAACTTCATCCTGTGGGACGTTTTATCACCCGCCAGCGCTTTGTCAGCCTGCTTGTAATGCGGCTCAGGGCAGAATATTATTTCAAAAAATATCCGGCTATTCTTGAACAGGATCTTTACCCGTCATGGTTTATCCTGGGGCTGCAGCGTACGGGTACCACGAAACTGCAGCGTTTGCTCGCTACCGATCCTGATCACCGGGTTGTATACAGCTGGGAAGCTATCAATCCGGTCCCACTCTCCCTGAATTTTGATCCTGTTGAAAATGCCGTGAAAGATATCAGAAAGCGGATCTCGGTTGCTGAAACTTCTGCCCGGGCGCTCGGCATCATGTCTCCCGGATTTAATGCCATACATCCCATCCAGATACATGAGCCGGAGGAAGACATCCTGGTGCTGGATATCAGCTTTATGAGCACTACTCCCGAAGCCATGATGAATGTGCCCACCTATGCTCACTGGCTGGAACAAACCGACCAGACTCCCGCCTACTTGTATGCCATAAAATTACTAAAGCTCTTGCAATGGCAGCGCCCGGCCCGCCGGTGGATACTGAAATCCCCACATCACCTTGAATTTGCAGAGATCATCAGCAAAAATTTTGGTGATGTGCATTTCTTATGGCCCCACCGGAATATCTATGAATCCATTCCCTCGTTTCTCAGCATGGTCACCTACACCAACATGATATTCAGCGACAATATCGATATCCGCA
>JBLNAN010000047.1:0-5475 GCA_050259355.1 Syntrophothermus sp.
AAATCATTGCGCAGGATACTGAATTCAGTCCTCCTGTTCAGCGCATGAGCGGCTTCCTTCACCGCCGTATTCGGTAAGGCATTGATTACAGAATCGGTGAGGGTCATACCTGCCTTGAAAGTGTATCCTTCCCGTGTAATATCCCTGGTCAAAGTGCGTGGAACTCTTTCTCCATACCCTTTTGCTACCAGTCTTGCAGGATCAATGCCCCTCGTGATCAGATAATCTACTACAGACTGGGCCCGTTTCTGCGAGAGAATATCATTTCTTTCTTCTGAATCCCTGGAATCGGTATGTGCTGCAAGTTCTATGACCAGGTTTTCATTTGCATCGAGCGTCTGGATTAATCCTTGCAGAGAATCCTGGAACTGTGGTTTAAGATCCCATTTTGCGAGATCATAAAGAATGTCGGGCAAAACAACCGGTTTTTTGGGAATGGGCTTCAGAATAAAATCTCTTACCAGATCCTTGCTCTTTTCAAGTCCCACTGTTGTTTCACGTGCCTTTTCATTAAAGTAATCCTTTTTCGTAATCAGAATATCATAGGTTACACCAGCCAGAATCTGATTTTTGTTGAAACTGTAATGTCCTTTTTCATCTGTATTGAAATAGAGTGTTTTGCCATCGGTGCCTGTTAGCTGGACCCTTGCCCCCTGCACAGGCTGTAAGGTACGATCATCAGTGATCGTTCCTTCAAGGGTGAAAAGCAGGGGAGGAACCACAAAAGAATAAATATCATCCCTTCCTTTACCTCCGGGGCGATTGGAACTTAAATATCCCTCTTCCGGAGCTTCAGGATTAAAAACAATACCGAAATCATCTGAAGAAGTATTCATCGGATATTTCAGGTTCTCGGGATCTGACCATTTATCACCATGTTTTACAGATCTGAAGATATCGAGCCCACCCATTCCGGGCTGACCGTTTGATGCAAAATACAGTATGCTATCGTGACGAATAAACGGAAAAAGTTCATCTCCAGGTGTATTGATAATGGCTCCAAGATTTTCAGGTTTAGAATAACCGCTGGATCTTGTTTTCCCTTTGCGGCTGATCATCCAGATATCTTTACCCCCTTTCCCGCCTGGAAGTTCTGCGGAAAAATAAATCGTTGATTCATCGTCGCTCACGGTGGGATGACCCAGAACGGCAGTGCTGTCATCCACGATATTGATCATTTCAGGTTCCCCCCAGCTCATCGTACCCATCCTGCTGATCCTGAAGATAGAACAACCGTTCTTTTTCTGAGGCGTATTGAAGCATCTTGTGAAATAAAATGTAGTGAACTTGGAATTCATTTTTCCGACACCATCGTTCATCTTGGTGTTCAGCAATTCAGCCTTGTCAGCAGGCAAGGGGGTATTCCATTCACCCTTCCTGTCTTTCTTAGCAATAAAAAGATCAGAAAATTCAAGTCCGGTCCATGCATCAATTGCCTTCCCGTCAGAGGCATCCCGGTCGGAGGTGAAAATTATATTTTCCAGTGTTTTATCAAAATAGGCAGGTGCATAATCATCATCTTTGCTATTGACCTTCTTCAGCAATGTAATTTCATATTTAGATGGATTTTTCATCCATTCCATTGACTGTTTTGAAGTTTCGATTCCCACCCTGGCCCTGGGATCATTGGGTACTTTATCCTGAAACCTTTTGTACTGGTTGATGGCCTCCTCATAGTTGCCGTTGGTTTTAAGCGCATTGGCATAATAGAGGATGACGATGGGTTCTTTATCAGCATATTTGGTCGTGGCAAGGCGTTTATAAGCTATCTCGGCCTTTTTAATATTATTCATCATCCGGTAGCACTCGGCGATGCGGAAGGAGATTCTCTCTCGTTCAGCTTTGTTTTTTTTCACCTTGGAATACGCCTTCTGGTAACGAGTAAGGGCTGTGAGATACTGCTGATCCAAAAAAGCATCGTCCGCGGCTTTTGATACTTTCGACTGTGAAAAAGCCGGGGGTGCCAGTAAAATCATCAGAAGAAGAATAATTCCATGGAATTTATTCATATGAGCTTTTGTATTAGCCATCGTGGGTGTTCAGATCTGATAATGAAATTATTAATATTTTCAGACAAACCAAAACAACACTGAATTTATTGTTTTTACAAAAATAAAAAAAGTCCCGATGATAACCGGGACTTTTCTTTATTCAGCCTGCCTGATTACCTTGCATTGCCCTTTAATGCTTCTTTCTTTTCTTTTCTGCGGCGCTGCCACATAATCACGTCATAAGCAATCGGGGTTGCATTGAAAACAGAAGAGTACGTTCCCGAGAGAACCCCGATGATCAATGCGAACATGAAACCTCTCAATACCTCGCCACCAAAGATGAAGATAACAATCATGGTCACCAGGGTGATACCGGAGGTGTTAATGGTACGACCCAGGGTACTGTTGATAGCGGCATTTATATTTCCAGCAAGATCACGTTTCGGATACAACTTGTTGTATTCACGGATCCTGTCAAAGATAATAACCGTATCCATGATGGAATAACCGATGATGGTAAGCAAAGCAGCAATAAAGTGCTGATCGATTTCCAGTCCGAAGGGAAGTATTCCCCATAGCAGCGTAAACATGGTAATAATGATGAAGGAGTCATGAGCAAGTGCGACGACTCCACCCAGTCCATACTGCCAGTTCCTGAACCGGATCGCGATATAGATAAAGATGATGACGAGCGAGAAGATAACTGCCATGAAGGATTTCCAAACAAGTGAATAAGAAATGGTTGGATCTACACGCTGTGAACTCAGTTCACCCATGATCTTTCCGGGATTGCTGGATTTGAAATCAGTATAGGTGATGGGGGTTTTGAATGTTGATTTGACACCTTCAAAAACCTTTGCATTTACAATAGAATCAGCAGCAACCGTTCTGTCGTTGATCATGTATTTGGTGGTGATCTTTACCTGGTTGTCTGGTCCAAATGTTTTTACTTCAGGCGCTTCGCCAAGAGTTTGTTTCAGTGATTCGCGAAGATGATTTGTAGATACAGACTGATCAAAACGAACTACATAGCTTCTTCCTCCGGTGAAATCCAGACCTGGATCAAGACCCCTTACAAAAAGACTGATAATTCCGGGAACGATGATGACGATGGAAAGGATATACATCTTTTTCCTGAGACCGATAAAGTCGATTTTAGTATGCTGGAAAGCATTGAAAGTGTACTTGTTACCGGTTGTGATCTTCATGTTGCGGTCAAGCATCCATTCGAAAAGGATACGTGCGATAAAGATCGACGAGAACAGGGACAGGAGAAGACCCAAAACGAGGGTAGTTGCAAATCCTTGTACAGGGCCTGAACCAAAGATGTACAGAACGATACCCGTTAGGATGGTGGTTACGTGACCGTCGATGATAGCTGAATAAGCATGATGGAAACCATCTTTTACAACCAGGCGCATCCCTTTACCAGCCCTGATTTCTTCACGCATTCGTTCATAGATAATAACGTTGGAGTCAACCGCCATAGCAAGCGTCAGTACAACCCCGGCGATACCCGGCAGGGTGAGAACCGCTCCGATGGAGGCCAGTACGCCAAAGAGGAAGAAAACGTTGGCAAACAGTGCAAAGTCAGCAACGTGACCCGCTCCGTTATAATAAAGTGACATATAAAGGAGGACGCCGATAAATGCAATGATAAAAGAAAGCATACCCGCATTAATGGATTCTTTACCCAGTGACGGTCCAACAACTTCTTCCTGAACAATTCTTGCCGGAGCCGGAAGTTTACCAGCTTTCAGAATGTTGGCAAGGTCCTGTGCTTCTTCAACGGTCATGTCACCACCGGAAATGGAGGACATACCATTAGGAATTTCGTTGTTGACATTAGGATAGGAATACACGTAATTGTCGAGAACGATGGCGATCTGGCGACCAATATTGTTTTTGGTAAGCATCCTCCACTGGCGGGCACCTTCAGAATTCATCGACATTGAAACTTCCACGCGGCCATTCTGGTCGAGGTCCTGACGGGCATCCGTGATCACGTCGCCACCCATGGCAGCATTCCCGTTACGTGAACTGGAACGCAAAGCAACGAGTTCGAGAACTTCCGGCGCTTCTTTTCTGGGCTTTACAGACCAGGCAAGTTTCATATCCCTTGGGAAAATGGAGCTTACACTGCGGAGCATATGATTGATACGGGCGGTATCTTTAATGAATGCACGTCCAACCATGGCCGATTTTCCCGGCATGTACTGACCCTGCTGATTCTGATAGATGGCAGGTTGCAGATAGGCGAACAACGGGTTCTTTTTTGCATACTCTTCAAAAGACTGCTTACGTTTGTCATCAGCAGTTGCTTTGGCAGTGTCTTTTTCAAGTTTTTTCAGCAGTGCATTACCGGTGTCGGTTTTTGCAGGAGTAGCTGCCGCGGTGGTCTTGTTGTCTTTTGCTGTCTTGGAATCTTTAACATCCGTCCTGGCAACAGCAGAAGTGTCTTTTTTCGTTGAGTCTGCAGCAACGGTATCGGCTGGATTAATGTTGGCCAGGCGGTTGTTGGCTTCTGAAAAATATACCTGAAGCGTGTCAAAACGATAAGTTTCCCAGAATTCCAGCTGGGCGGTTCCCTGCAGTAGTTTTCTAACACGTTCAGGATCTTTGATGCCCGGAAGTTCTATAAGAATACGGCCGGCGGTTTGAAGTTTCTGGATATTTGGCTGGGCTACGCCGAAACGGTCGATACGGCTGCGCAGGATATTAAAGGTACGATCAATGGCAGCATTCGTTTCTTCACGAATAACCTTAAGAACATCTTCATTGGTTGAATTGTAATGAACTTTGTCTTTTAATTCAACGGTGCTGAATATGGCGGCAAGACGTGCATTGGGATCAGTTTCTTTAAATGATTGCGCGAAAAGGTCCACGAAATCGGCCGTGCTTGACTTTTCCTTTTCCAATGCAAGTTTCAGAGCCTTGTTAAACGTAGGATCCTGGCTGTAACCTGAAAGCGCCCTGATGATGTCCGGCACAGAAACTTCCATGGTTACATTCATACCTCCCTTGAGGTCAAGACCAAGATTGATCTCCCTTTCCCTGACATCCTTCAGGGTGTATTTCTTGATCAGGAGGTTGTAAACCGGAGTGCCTGACATTGAATCGTTAAAATACTCGAGACGTGATTTGGAGATTGAATCTGCAATTACCTCCTGAAGGGCTTGGTTGGTACCGGCAATCTTCGAAGCCATGGTTTTTACCACGGGATCACTGGCATAAGCCTCGGCTTTGTTCGAGTAGTAATAACTGATGAATGTAAAGGATAATTGAAACAGGCAAACTAATACAAACGTTATTGCAAAAAATTTGACAACACCTTTATTCTGCATGAGTATTTGATTTTAAATAATTTAGAAGGAAATCTCTTGTACCTATTTTTAAAGGTTTGCAAAATTAGAAATTTCCTTTGAATTTACCAACACGACAAGGATAATTATCTAACTTGTTGATTATAAATACACAGTTTAAA
>JBLNAN010000048.1:0-7001 GCA_050259355.1 Syntrophothermus sp.
AGGGTGATTCTGAACCCGCTCGCGGTGGTAGATCCTTCCCGGTTGAACGAGCGGGAACTGCTGATCTATGAAACCCTGCTGAACCGGAGAAGAATTGAGCTGGCAGAGGTTGGAAAGATCCTGGATCAGCAGAAAATACTCCCGCTGATCAAGACCCTGCTGGAAAAGGGAGTGATCCTGATGGATGAGGAACTGCCGGAGAAATACAGGAAAAGAACAGAAAAATACGTGGAACTCACTTCTCTTTACAGGGATGATGAATTAAATTTCAAACCGTTGTTTGATCAGCTTGAGAAAAAGGCAAAGAAACAAGTCGACCTGCTGATGTCGTTTTTGGTGTTGTCGGAGTTCGGACAAGGACAGCCAAAGCCGGTTACAAGAGCGGCATTGCTCAAACATTCCGGTGCTTCTGCGGCCGCGCTTGACGCCCTGGTGAAAAAAGAAGTTTTTACGATCGTTGAATTGCCCGTTCAAACCGTTATTGAAATGGAACAGGCAACGGGCGCTGATTCAATCAATCTGACACCGGCACAAACCGCTGCATTTACGGAAATTAATGCGGCATTGACGGAAAAACAGGTAGTGCTTTTGCATGGTGTTACCTCGAGCGGAAAAACGGAAATTTATATCAAATTCATTCAGGAGACCATCAACAGGGGAGAACAGGTACTTTTCCTCCTTCCTGAAATTGCACTCACTACCCAGATTGTTTCCCGGCTTAGGAAATATTTTGGCGACCGTGTCGGCGTGTACCACTCCCGCTTCAATGAAAACGAACGGGTAGAGGTTTGGAACCGGATGCTGGCGTCAGCAGACGGGAATACCGGCGTGGACATCATTCTGGGTGCAAGATCGGCGGTTTTTCTTCCCTTTTCACGACTGGGACTGGTCATCGTGGATGAAGAACATGATGTTTCCTACAAGCAATATGACCCGGCACCCCGTTACAATGGCCGGGATTCGGCACTTTATCTCGCTCATCTTCACAAGGCGAAAACCATTCTGGGCTCTGCAACACCCTCCATTGAAACCTACTACAACTGCCGGCTTGGCAAATATGCCCTGGTGGAACTGAAAGAGCGGTACGGCAACATGCAAATGCCGGAAATTGAAGTGGTGAACCTTCGGAAGGAAGTTCAACAGAAAAAAATGTCTTCACATTTTTCATCGGTATTGCTGGAAAGTTTGAAATCTGCCCTGGATAATAAGGAACAAAGTATTATTTTTCAGAATCGGCGCGGATTTTCACTCCGGCTGGAATGCGAGATCTGCAACTGGATGCCCACCTGCAAAAATTGTGATGTAACGCTGGTGTATCACAAGGGGAGGGATCTTCTGGTTTGTCATTATTGCGGGTATACCCGCACCATTCCGCCTCTATGTCCTTCCTGCAAAGGTAATTCATTGAAAATGAAAGGTTTTGGAACGGAGAAGGTGGAGGAAGATCTGTCTATTATTCTTCCCGGGGCAAAAATTGCCCGGATGGACCTGGATACTACCCGTTCACGGTTTGCTCATCAAAAGATCATTGACGATCTGGAACAGCAGAAGATCAATATTCTGGTTGGTACACAGATGGTGACCAAGGGACTGGATTTCGAGAATGTCAGCACCGTAAGCATTCTGAATGCCGACAATATGCTCAGTTTCCCTGATTTCCGGTCGGCCGAGCGAAGTTTCCAGATGATGGCCCAGGTGAGTGGACGCTCGGGGAGAAAAAACAAGCGCGGGAAAGTGATCATCCAGACCTGGAATCCTTCCAATCCGGTTATCCGGCAAGTAGTCGGCAATAATTACCAGGGGTTATTTGAACAGCAGTTGCTCGACAGGCGAAAATTTAAGTACCCTCCATTCACCCGCCTGATCCAGATCCATGTAAAGCACAAAGATCCGAAAGTGCTGAATAAAGCTGCTTTTGCACTGGCCGTGAAACTGGGCAAAGCCTTTGGTGAAAGAGTTCTGGGTCCGGAATACCCGCTGGTTTCCAGGATCATGAATTATTATATCAAGCAGATCATGATCAAGATGGAAAAAAGTTCCAGTGCCAGTGAAATGAAGCGAAAACTGGCCGAAGTCATAGCAGATTTTCAGAAAAACAGTGAATGGAAATCCGTGAGGATCATTATTGACGTGGATCCGCAGTAGCGGACGTGTCAATGATCAGGTAGACATCCTCGTTGGGCTTTTTCATGAGATACTTCTCCCTTGCAAATTTCTCGAGAGCAAGGGAATCATTCAGGAGATTCTGGTTGAGCACCGAGTCGTTCCTGATTCCCTGTAAATAAAACTTTTTCTCCTGTTTAAGCTCCATCAGCTTTTCCTTGGTTTTTCTCCGGTTGATCACGCTGTTGCTGTCAAAAAAGAACATCCATACAACGAAAGCCACCGTGATCAGGAAGTACTTGTTGATAAAAATCCTCAGTATTTTTTTAAGGATGTTCATTTTGATCAGGAAACAGAATTTTTCAAAAGTTTATAAATCTCCCGCTGGGATCTTACCGGCGGCATATCATTTATCCTGTACTCGTTGGCTTCACCAGGGCCGATTCTCCTTGCCTTCACGTTATCATTCAACTGGATATCGATCATCCTGCGCAATTCAGCGCACAGGCTTTTATCGTAAACCGGACATGCAACTTCAATACGGTTGTCGAAGTTACGCATCATCCAGTCTGCCGAAGAGATATAATACCTGTTTTCGCCCCCGTTGCAGAATATAAATACCCTTGAATGTTCAAGAAAACGATCCACGATGCTGATAGCCTCTATGTTTTCGCTCACGCCCGGAACACCGGGGATCAGAACACAAATGCCTCTGACGATAAGCTGGATCTTTACACCTTCTTTGCTGGCCTGATAAAGTTTTCGCACGATAGTATCATCAACCAGGTTATTCAGTTTGATAATCGCCCATGCCTCTTTGCCGGTCCTGGCATTTTTTATCTCGTTGGAAAGCATCCTGGAAAAAAAATCGCGCATGTGATACGGAGCGATCACAAGATGCTTGTATTTCACCGGGCGGTAATTGGCTTCCATCTGGTGAAACACGGTCACCACATCGCCCGTGATCTTTTCATTAACCGTCAGGAGGCTGTCATCGGCATAAACCCTGGCGGTATCTTCATTGAAATTACCGGTTCCGATATTCGCGTAATAAACATTTTTTCCCGCCTCTTTCCGGCGGATGAGGATCAGTTTACAATGTACCTTGAATCCCGGAATCCCCTGCATCACCTTCACGCCTTCTTCCTGGAGCCGTTCCGTCCAGTAAATGTTCGCTTCCTCATCAAAACGTGCCTGGAGTTCCATGAATACCGTCACGTATTTCCCGTTCCTTGCAGCATTGATCAGGGCATTGATAACGCTGGAGTCCCTTGCGGCGCGGTAAATGGTCATCTTGATGGATCTGACCTTTGGATCGATGGAAGCCTCGCGCAACAGATCGATGATGTATTGGAAAGACTGGTATGGGTAATGGAGTAAAATGTCCTTTTCCCGGATGGAAGCAAGTATACTTTTATTTACCGGCAGGTCAGCATGAGGAAGCGGGGGCAAAGGTTCGTATTCGAGATCTCTTGATCCCAGGTTTGGGAAATTCATGAAATCCTTGAAATTATGATACCGTCCGCCACCCCGGATAGGGTCTTCTTTACGAAGATTAAGCTTTTTTGTGATGATCTTCAGCAATTCATCCGGAATGGAGTTATCATATACAAACCTGACAGGATTTCCGCGTTTCCGTTGCTTGAGACTTTGGGTCATGCTTTCAAGAAAGCTTTTGGAAACATCGGTATCGATGTCGATCTCGGCGTCGCGGGTGATCTTTACCGTGTAGGCATTGAAAGAATCCCAGCCGAAAACGGAGAATACATCTGATAGACAGTAGCGGATGATGTCGTCCAGCAGAATGATGAATTTTTTATCACCCTCCTGTGGAAGAACAAGAAACCTGGATACGATTTTCGTGGGGAGTTCGATCAGGGCGTGATCTTCCTTCCTTTCACCTTTGCTTGACATGAGCTGAACAGCCAGGTAAATCGACCGGTCCCGGAGTGAGGAAATATCCAGGAGATTGTTGATCATGATCGGGAAAAGACAAACCCGGATCTTTTCCAGGAAATATTTTCTTACAAACGCACCCTGTTCTTCATTCAGGTCTGCTTCATTGATGATGAAGATATTCTGTGATTTGAGTTCACTTACGATGTTCCAGAAAATATCAATAAATACTTTTTCCTGAGACTGAACAATAGAGGAGATCTCGTGCAGCACGCCGGAGGGATTGAAATTTTTAGGCTGCTGGTCCGGATCCAGAGACATCATCCGGTTGAGTGTTGCCACCCGAACCCGGAAAAATTCATCACGGTTGTTTGAAAAAATACCAAGAAACCGGAGTCGCTCGATCAGCGGGTTACGTTTATCAGCGGCCTCCTGAAGCACACGGCCGTTGAAATGCAGCCAGCTAACTTCCCGGTTAAGCATGGGTATTTTACGTGGTCTTGTCATTTTGCTTTTTTCAGCATCTTTGGCGTGACCAGAAATTCTTTTTGTGCTGTCACCGAGGGAATTTGCTCCCACTTGTCGGTATCAAAGGATATGCATACCGTTCCGGAAGTAGGAAGAAATTCAATACCCGGGTTAAGAAAAAGATTGGCCAGATGGGTAATCGTGGGATTGTGGCCAGTGATCATCAAATTGTTGATATCATTGGGAGTGGCATAAATTACATCCAGAATACGGTCATAATAACCGTCATAGATCTTCCGGTCTTTCTGGATCTTTCCCGCGGGATATCCAATTCCTTTTGCGATGATTTCCGCGGTGGCTGCCGCCCTTTCCGCCGGGCTGGTAATGATAAGGTCGATGACCGTCCCCGTTTTGTTCAGGTATTTTACGATCCTTTCAGTTTTGGTCACCCCTTTATCCACCAGCGGCCGGTCGAAATCATCTCCTGTGGATGATTCCGGCGCGGCTTTAGCATGACGGATCAGGTATAGTTTTTTCATTTTTTAATAGGCAAATAAGGGGAAATCAGCCATCATGTCGTTGACTTTCTTCCCTACCTTGATCAATGTTTCTTCACTGTCGATGTTGCTGATGACTTCATCAATGAGATCGACAATAACGGGCATGTGTTTTTCTTTCATTCCCCGGGTGGTGATGGCGGGTGTGCCAACACGCAAACCCGATGTCTGGAACGGAGACCGGCTGTCGAAAGGCACCATGTTCTTGTTGACCGTTATCTCTGCTTTCACCAGGGTGTTCTCAACTACTTTTCCGGTGATTTCCGGAAATTTCTTTCTCAGGTCGATCAGCATCAGGTGATTGTCGGTTCCACCGGAGATGACGTGATATCCTTTATCAACAAAGGCCTTTGCCATCACCGTGGCATTTTTCTTCACCTGGAGCACGTAATCCATGTACTCATCCGACAGTGCTTCGTAGAACGCGACTGCCTTGGCGGCGATCACGTGTTCCAGCGGGCCGCCCTGAATACCGGGGAATACTGCTGAATCCAGCATGGCCGACATCATTTTGGTTTCGCCTTTTGGCGTTTTGTAGCCCCACGGGTTTTCAAAATCTTTTCCGATCAGGATCATTCCGCCCCTGGGCCCGCGGAGAGTCTTGTGGGTCGTAGTTGTAACAATATGACAATGCTGGATCGGGTCGTTGAGCAGCCCTCTGGCGATAAGACCGGCGGGGTGCGAAATATCTGCCATCAGGATCGCGCCAACTTTATCGGCAATCGCTCTCATTCGTTTGTAATTCCAGTCGCGGGAATACGCGGAGGCACCGGCAATGATGAGTTTTGGCTTTTCCTGCAGGGCCGTGGCTTCCATCTTGTCATAATTGATGAGACCATCGGCCTGTTCTACCTGGTAGGCTACCGGGCGGTAGAGGATACCGGATGAATTCACCGGGGAACCGTGTGAAAGATGTCCGCCATGTGCCAGATCAAGTCCCATGAAAGTATCACCGGGTTTCAGACAGGTCATCAGAACGGCCATGTTGGCCTGGGCACCGGAATGCGGTTGAACGTTTGCCCACTCGGCGTTGAAAAGCAATTTTGCCCTGTCGATGGCCAGTTGTTCGGATTGGTCAACATTCTGGCAGCCGCCGTAGTAGCGCTTGCCGGGATATCCCTCGGCGTATTTGTTGGTCAGGCAGGAACCCATTGCCTTGAGTACCTGGTCGCTGACAAAATTTTCGGATGCAATGAGTTCCAGGCCACTGGTCTGGCGGTGCAATTCATTTTTAATGATTTTGAAAAGCTGCGTGTCTTTTTTCATTTTTAACCTGATTTTAAGTCAATTCCGGTAGTTTGTGAAAGTAGTAGAATAATTGACAAAAGTAAAATTTTTTTACCGCAAAGACCTTTAGATTTGACACTTCTTTTTTTAGGAAATAACTTTGTACTGAGAATTCATTTTTATTAACCGGAAAAGAGATAGAGGTGAACTATGCGAAGAGCTAGTATTTTGTACTATTTTGCGATTTAGTCCTCTATCCCTTCACGGTTGACAATGACCATTTAGAAATTTAAGCTCCAGGCTTATTAAAGGTTTTAGTTTGTCAACCAATGTTTTTCCGGCTAACCTTATTAAACTCAAAAACAAAGTTATGGACAAAAAATGGTTTATCGGTATTGATGTGTCAAAAGACACAATTGATGTTGCACTTCATTCAAAAAATGACAAGCAAAAATTCATGGCAAAAAAATTTGAAAATAACTATCGGGGCTATGACTTTTTAAAATCCTGGATTATCAAAAAGAATATTGATCTGAATGAATGTGTCTTCTGCATGGAGCATACTGGGGTATATTCCCTTACCCTTATTGCTTATTTAAATGAACAGGCTGTTTTTGTTTGTGTTGAACCTGCACTTCAGATTAAACGAAGTATCGGCATGACACGAGGAAAAAATGATCAGATCGATGCAAAACGTATTGCTGTTTATGCCATGGATAATCAGCAAAAACTAAAACATTATAAGGTACC
>JBLNAN010000049.1:0-3633 GCA_050259355.1 Syntrophothermus sp.
GGATCAGCGCTTCGGAATGGATTGCCGTTATTATTTCCATTGGTTTTGTAATGGCGGCCGAGGCATTCAACACGGCCATTGAATTCCTGACGGATATGGTTTCCCCCGGGTTCAATCGCAAGGCAGGTCTTGTCAAGGATATCGCTGCATCCGGCGTGCTGATCGCGGCAATAACTGCTGTGGTAACCGGAATCGTTGTATTCTGGAAATATCTTTTCTGACCTGTAAAAACCTCTACTCCAGGTGGTACTCGATCAGTCCGCGGATCGGTGATTCGAGAACTTTTTTAATTCCAACGTTATAATTTCCAGCAACTTCCTTCAGGATATCCTGATAGTACCAGGCAATTGAACCTGCAAAATTCACCGGAAGCTTCTGGTAATTTTCATATCGGATGATATGTTCTTTAAAAAATTCGGTGAAGGAATTTTTTACCAGTTCAAAAAGGAACGGATGATGAATTCTTGGGGCAATGAAAAGGCTGAAGGAAGCAAGGAAACGGTTGGGTGAAGGACGGTTGTACAACGAGGTGAGGATCTCCTCGAGCGTATAATGAAATTCATGATCAAACTGAAGCACAAGTTCCTGTGGCATCCTTCCCTTCAGATAACTCTCCAGAAGCTTTTTCCCGAGATAGGAACCTGCGCCTTCATCACCAAAAAGATATCCCAGGGAAGGGATTTTAGAATACACTTCCATCCCGTCATAATAACATGAATTGCAACCTGTTCCAAGGATACAGGCGATACCCTCGGTATTGCCGCAAACGGCCCGCGCGGCTCCCAGGATATCGTGATAGACTTCAATTTCAGATGAAGGAAATGAACCGTGCATGGCGTTTTTCAGCATCCGGATATTATTGTCAGTAGAACATCCTGCACCATAAAAATGAATCTGATCAACGCCAAGGTGAGGGAGGTGGGGAACCAGTTCCTCGGTCACGATGGCCTCTGCCCGGTAATCAGTTATAAAATACGGATTCATCCCGGCTGTACGCACCGATGCAATCGTTTTGCTGTTTTCCAGCAATACCCACTGGGTCTTGGTAGAGCCGCTGTCGGCCACTAGTTTTCTCATCTCCTCGAAGTTATTAGTTCCAGCATTTTTTGTGTATTGTCTGCCTGTATCCAGTTCAATTCCGGGTCCTTCCTGAACCAGGTCATTTGCCTTTTGGCATACCGGCGGCTGTTGGTCTTGATATCGGTGACAGCCTGTTCAAAGCTGGTCTCACCATCAAAATACCTGAAAAATTCCTTGTATCCAACCGTGTTCAGGGCGTTGAGATGGCGAAACGGCAGCAGGTTCCTTGCCTCCAGTTCCAACCCGTCCTCCACCATCTGGTCTACCCGGTGATTGATCCGGTTATTCAGTTCCTCTTTTTCCCTGAATATCCCAATTTTCAAAATGTCAAACGGTCTTTCTTTTCTTGTTCTTTTTCTGAAGGAAGAATAAGGAAGTCCCGTTTGAATGCTTACTTCCAATGCCCTGAGGATTCGGTTAGGATTTTGAATATCGGCTTCGGAATAAAAAACAGGATCGAGCAGCTTCAGTTTTTGCTGTAAAGATTCTATTCCGTCTTTTTGAAGAATGTGCTTCAGTTCTCCTCGGATAGTTGCATCCGCGTCGGGCAGATCGTCAATCCCATGGCAAACGGCATCGATGTATAATCCTGAACCACCTGTCATGATCACTACAGGGTACTTCCAGAAAAGTTCTTCTGTCAACCGCAGGACATCCTGTTCAAAACGCGATACGTTGTACTGATCCGCAACGGAAAGATGTCCGATAAAATGATGGGGTATACCTTCTCTTTCTCCGGGAGCCGGAACGGCGGTACCAATACGCATTTCCCTGTAAAACTGGCGGCTGTCGGCAGATATGATTTCAGTCGACAACTGCCGGGCAAGCCATACGCTGGTACTGGTTTTACCTACGGCTGTAGGACCGGTTATAATTGCCAGCACCGGTTTTTTCATCAATAGTCATCCGATTCGCCGCCAAAGCCGCGTGACTTATTCTCGAGATCTTCCAGGTCGTCGTATTCATCGAGACTTTCTATACGGTCCTCATCCTCTTCTTCCTGTTCTTCCATTTCACCTGGTTCACGCACCTGGGCCTCGGCATCCTCTTCCTCAAGAATTTCTTCGATGTTGGATTCTATTTCTTCAATCTCTGACTCATCTTCCATGATGCCTGCAAGAATTGCAGCAGTACCCGTCGGCGCAGGAACCGGCTTGATAAGATCTTCTTCCTCTTCCTCTATGGCAGGAATGATATCCATTTTTTTAGGAAGTTCTCCCTTTTTACCGGTGCAGCGGGGCAGAGAGATCAACTCTTCGGTCTTGATGATCCGGAAAAGATCTATAAAAAAGAAAAACTTTGATTTTCCGAAAAACTCATACACCATCCGCTGGTGAGGATCCTCGACAAAATCCCTGATTTTGGATTTTTCCATTACGGATGGCATGTAGGTTTCTGTCACCATCTCGTCCATTTCCTCATCATATCTTTTGCGCTGCTTCTGCTGTTTCTTCAGCGTGATCTCTTTCTTCTTTTTATAATGATTGTCGGTAGTATAAAAAGAAGCATCCTCACAAAACATCAGATCGGAGCAGTTGATGATGATATCATGAAAATCAAGAAAAGTTTGAGAAGGTTGTATCTCTATCTCTCTGAAAAAGTCTTCCTGGTCTTCTGATGTTATCCTGAAACGATAGATAATCATATTTTCTTCCTTCTGTTTTCAAAATTAAAAATAATTAAATAAAAAACGGGCTGTAAGCGGTAAAGATTTTAATCCTGCGTTCGTCTGAGCCCGAGTTTTTCTCCTTCCTGCAACATGAAATTGAATGCAGCTTCAAATTCATTGGGGATTCTTCCTTCAAGAATTGCTTCCGTGATGGCCGCCTTGATAATGCCAACCTCTCTGGATGGTGAAATCCCAAAAGTATTCATGATGACTTCCCCTGAAACAGGTGGTTGCCAGTTGCGCAGGCGGTCCTTTTCCTCGATGACCTTAAGTTTATCCCTTACGATCTCGAAATTTTCCAGGAACCTTTTCACTTTTACCTGGTTTTTGGAAGTAATATCCGCTTCGGCCAGCAACATCAGGTCATCAATATCGTTTCCGGCTTCAAAAAGCAGTCGCCGTACGGCAGAATCGGTAACTTCCTCTGTCAGGGCAATGGGTCTCAGATGAAGTAATACCAGCTTTTCGACATATTTCATCTTCTCGTTGAGGGGAAGCTTTAGTTTGCGGAAAATCTCAGGAACCATTTTAGCCCCCCTGAACTCGTGGGCATGAAAAGTCCATCCGCTGCCGGCGATAAATTTTTTAGTTGCCGGCTTGGCAATGTCATGCAGCAATGCTGCCCAGCGCAGCCACAGATTATCGCTTCGTTTTGCAACATTGTCGAGAACCTGCAGGGTATGATAGAAGTTATCTTTATGACCTACGCCATCCACTGTTTCAGCGCCTTTCAGTTCAACCAGTTCCGGAAAGATCAGATCAAGCAGACCGCTTTCATAAAGCTGGATAAACCCCCGTGAAGGCCTTTCGGACTCGAGAATCAGGTTCAGTTCATCAGTAATTCTTTCAGCTGAAACGATTCTGATCCTTTCCGCGTTTCGCTT
>JBLNAN010000050.1:0-3234 GCA_050259355.1 Syntrophothermus sp.
ACCATTCAATTGCCGGGCAAGGAGCCAGTTCAGGAGATCATAGACCTGAAACCGGTCAGGCACTGGACGATATACCTTGTACAACACACGCATACGGACATCGGCTATACCAGGCCGCAAACGGAGATTCTGCCCGAGCATCTGCGGTACATTGATTATGCGCTTGATTATTGCGATCAAACAGACAGTCTTCCGGCAGATGCACGTTTCCGGTGGACCTGCGAGACCTCCTGGGCAGTGAATGAATACCTTAAAACCCGTCCGGACAGCCAGTTGAAACGGTTGCTCAAACGGGTTAAAGAAGGTCGCATCGAGCTCACGGGATTATATCTCAATTCATCTGATCTTTCTGATGAAGCCACCATTGCCGCCTCGTTGCAGCCTGTAAAATTTTTCCGGAACCTGGGCTTTCCGGTCAGGGCCGCCATGCAGGACGACATCAATGGTGTTCCCTGGTGCCTGGCGGATTACCTGGGCGACGCGGGGATCGGGTTGCTGAACATGGGACAGAATGTGGACAGGGCGAGAAAACCCTTCGAACGTCCCACAACCTTTCTCTGGGAAAGTCCTTCCGGCAAAAGGATTATGGTAAACCGGGCCGAGCATTACATGCTGGGCAACACGCTCGGCCTGCTCTCGGGAGTGGAATCACTGGAAAAAAATCTTTTCAGTCACCTGAGGGATATTGCCGGCAAAGGCTATCCTTTCGATGAATATGCCATTCAGTTCAGCGGGTATTTCACCGATAACTCGCCGCCTTCAACCACCGCCTGCAAGGTAGTGGATGACTGGAACCGGCAGTACATCTGGCCAGCCCTGAAACTGGCCACGATCTCCGAGTTCCCCGACACGATAAAAAAGAAACATTTCGGGGAGCTGCCCGTTGTTTGCGGCGCCTGGCCCGACTGGTGGATCGATGGTTTCGGATCCGCGCCCGTCACTACCGCGTATACGCGCAGGGCGCATGAGGATTACCTCGTGAATAATGCACTGTTGTCTTTCAGCCGGCTTTGGGAAGATGAGCCAACGGAACACATGAAAAACCTGCAGCAGCAGGTGGAACAGGATCTGGCTTTTTATGACGAACATACCTTTGGCGCCGCCGAGAGCATCACGGATCCGCTGTGCGAGAACAGCGTTGTTCAGCTGGGTGAAAAACTTTCCTATACCTGGGAGGCCGTAAAAAAAAGTGCTGTTCTTCGCGAGGAAGTGATGGGACTCCTGCAGTCGCACTTGCCGGTCGCGCCGGATGCACCCACCATAACTGTTTTCAATACAATGAATTTTACCCGCTCCGGTTGCACGGCATTGTATGCCGATAACCAGATCTTACCCCGTGACCGGCAGTTTTATCTGGAAGATCCTGACGGGAACATCGTGAATGTTCAGGTGAACAAGGAAAGGCCGGAAGGAAATTACTGGATGATTGGAGTTCACGACATTCTGCCAGCAGGATATACCTCATACAAGGTCAGGATCTCAAAGGAACCGGTTATTCCGAAACCGGAACAGAGATTCCATGGCATCCTGGAAAACAACTGGTACCGCCTGGAAATGGATACGCTGAGCGGAAAGATACTGAGCATCCGGGATAAGATTTTGAAAAGAGAATTGATAGATGTCAACGACACCAACGCTTTCGGGGGCATCATCCATGAAACGCTGGGCAAGAACCGGGAACAGGTCTCCAATGGCCGCCTGGAAGAATACAGCCGTGAGGTATGGAAAAATATTAAAATCAGCACGTATGTAAACGGACCGCTATGGCAGTCTATCCAGTTGACCGGACAAGTTGCCGGGTCCATAACAGAGGAAGGCATCCGTTGCGAGATCAGGGTGTATGTCAACGAGAAGAAGATAGAATTCCGTTATTCCATGAAAATGATGGGTATTACCGACCCTGAAGGTTATTATGTTTCTTTTCCCTTTGCCATGAAAAATAAGAACCAGGTGTTCTATGATGTCGCCGGGGGAGTGGTAGAGGCCGGAAAAGACCAGATCCCCGGTTCGGCGACCGACTGGCAGGGAATCCAGAATTTTGTAATGCTGCGTGATGACAGCTGCAGCATAACGCTGGTTTCTCCCGAAATTCCGGTTGTTCAGCTGGGTGGATTGAATCTTGGCAAATTCAGATCTGTTCCGGAAAAGCCGGCGCCCGTTGTTTTTTCGTGGGTATATAACAATTACTGGACAACCAATTTTCTGGCCAGCCAACCGGGTGAGCTGGTCTGGAGTTATGATCTGACCTCTGGTTTTTACGAGGAGAAGGAAAGATCAAGAGCCGGATCGCTGGAAAATGCCTCCTGTTTTGCCTGGAGCCAGCGTGTGCCCATGGTGGCAAGGATCCTGCCCGCGACGGGAAAGGCAATAAATGGGCAGAGAGCCGCCCGCCTTACCATGATGAAACCGTTGCCGGGCAATGTGCTGGTTGTGGATATAAGCCCCGCGGAAGGAAAGTCGGGCATTGTTTATCATTTGCGGGAAACCGGTGGAAACAGCGTGTTGTTCAATGCCTCCAATCTCCTGAACATTCCGGGCAGGAAATTTAAATTTTTCCGGCAGAATGTGCTGGGCGAACAGCAAGAGCCCTGTGAGAAAAAGTTCCTGATCCGGCCGTTCGAGGAAGTTTTTATTCTGGCCGAGTGATGATCTGGTCTTTCAGGTCTTTTCCAGGCCAGGTATGAGCAACGGGGATTTATTTTGTGATACCCGTGGATCGTGGGCAGGAAGTATACCTTTGGTTTTATTTTCCGGGCAAAGGAGGGTGTCAGTAAGGAAATAAAAAACAGGAACAGCAGGATTTTCTTTGTCATCAGGCGATATGGTTGAAAATATACATTTGGCAAAAGTAGGAAATGCCTTCAATCAATCTTTTCATTTTTTTGCATGGTTCAGAAAATCTCTCTACTTTTGCCCCGTCGCCGTTGACAAATTTCAGGCGGCACACTTTGTCCCATGGTGTAAAGGCAGCACAAGAGATTTTGGTTCTCTTGGTCTAGGTTCGAATCCTGGTGGGACAACAACCTGCGGATTTTCGATTTTATGATATATGAATTATGATTCTGATTCATGATTCGTGATTTTTCTCTTTCTCTTGCATCCAAAGCTGGAATAATTTATTTAATTTCCAATACTTTCTTCAACTAAAGACAGGTTTCTTTTATAGTTGAATATCAAGTTCGAAATTTTTTTATCAACCTATCAACAGTTTTAATCAAAAATGTTATTCCTCTT
>JBLNAN010000051.1:0-4455 GCA_050259355.1 Syntrophothermus sp.
AACACCCGATACCCTGGGCCGCGACCGGATCGCCGCGGCCACCGGAGGCCAGTCGCTTTTCCCGGGTCACGACGTGCTGGTCATCAACGCCGGAACCTGCATCACCTACGATTTCGTGACCGGGAACCGCGAATATGCCGGCGGATCCATCTCTCCCGGCATGATGATGCGCTTCCGAGCACTGCATACTTTTACCGGGAAGCTTCCGTTATTATCTCCTGATGAAACGGAAATTCTGACCGGGAATTCCACGGAATCTTCTATCCAGTCGGGTGTTATGGAAGGCATCACCGCTGAAATGGAAGGCATTACCGGGAAATACCGATCGCTGTATCCGGAATTGAAGGTCGTGCTCAGCGGCGGTGATCTCAATTATTTTGTCAATAGGCTAAAAATTAACATCTTTGCATTTCCAAATATTGTCATTCAAGGACTCCATCAAATTCTGAAGTTTAATGTCGATAATCCCTACTAAAGCCCGGTGGCTATTGCTCCTTCTTGTTCTCGCGACTTTCTCCCTGCATGCCCAGATCCGGATTGCTTCACCCTATTCGAGATTTGGTATCGGCGACCTCTCCGGCAATACCAACGCCTGGAACCTGTCGATGGGAGGTATCGGCACTGCCCTCCGGAGTCCCTATCATATCAACCTTACCAACCCGGCGTCCTATTCCGCTTTTGACTCCAACGCCTTTATCTTTGAAGGCGGTTTTCTGACTACCCTCGTCACCCTGGAATCAAACCTCCAGAGCAGCAGCCGGAATTATGGTTCCCTGGGTTATCTTGTCTTTGGATTACCGGTTACCAAATGGTGGCATACCTCCTTTGGCATCACGCCCTTCAGTGACGTGGGGTATCACATCGCGGTCGTTCAAAAAACTGAGGGCATTGGTTCGGTGACCCGATCCTACATTGGTGAAGGCGGTATCAACCGTTTCTTCTGGGGTAACTCGTTCAGGATTTTTAAAAATTTATCCCTGGGAGTCAACTCTGAATATCTGTTCGGGACCATCAAAAGACAGGCTCTGGCCATTTTCCCCGATTCCATCTATTTTGCAGATATGGAACTGACCAATGAAATGACCGTTCATGCATTTCACTTTAATTTTGGAGCACAGGCACAGTTCAAAATAGGAAAAGATATCAACCTGCTAACGGGCGCTACATTTGCCGCTGAGACGAAAATGAGGGCTACCACCGACATGCTTGCCAGAACTTTTTTCCTGTCCACCTCCGGAACCCAGTATTTTAAAGATACCATTGCAAGCACCGAAGGTTATTCAGGCAAAGTGGTACTGCCCATGATGCTAAACCTTGGATTTGCTTTTGAAAAACCTGACAAATGGCTGGCCGGTGCCGACGTTAAATGGCAGAACTGGGAAAAATACAGTGCCTTCGGGATTTCCGACTCCCTGGTCAACAGCCTGCAGGTGAATGCAGGTGCCGAATTTCTTCCCGATATCAACAGCTATTCCAACTATCTGAAACGAATCCGTTACCGTATTGGTGTCAATTACAACAGCACATATCTGCAGCTACGGGAGCAAAACATCAAGGAATACGGGTTCAGCGTGGGGTTCGGACTTCCCCTGCGCGGCTCAAAGACCGGTCTGAATCTTGGTGCCCAGTTCGGGACCCGCGGCACTACCGACAACGGTCTGATCAAGGAAACCTATTTTCGCTTTGTTGTCGGATTTTCTATCTATGAAAAGTGGTTTGTGAAGAGAAAATATTATTAATGAACCGGCAATCCTTTTCGAGATATCTGCTGTATTTTATCCTTCTGACATTTTTTTTCTCCGGATGCGGCAAGGACAAAAACGCTGGTTTGAGCCTGCTGAGGAGCAGCAACGGACCGGTAATGTCTGCAAAAAATGTTGTAGTTATTTTCAGCGATTCGGGGCGTGTACAGGCAAAACTCACTGGAAAAATCGTCAACCGGTACCAGACACCGGAACCTTTTACCGAATTCCCGGAAGGATTCAGCGTGGTCATGTTCGATTCCGCGATGCGGGTAAATACCACTATCACCGGCAACTACGGTAAACGAAGGGAATATTACCGCATCATGGAAGCCCGCGGGAACGTGGTGGTGAGAAACGAGCTGGAGAACAAACAACTCAATACCGAAAAACTTGTATGGGATGAAGGACGTCATCTCATCACTTCGGATGTTCCCGTAAAAATCACTACCCCCGATATGGTATTGTACGGTGACGGCCTGGAGTCAAATGAAACCTTCAGCCGTTACAACATTAAGAATCCCCATGGTCAGATGATGGTCAAAAAAGATTCCATCTGATTTTCTCCCAGTTCTTTGTACTTTCATGAAAATTCCCTAGTTTTGCAAACCTTTTACAAAAAATCTTTTCAAGAATGGCTATTATAGGAAGAATAAGAAAACATTCGGGTCTGGCTGTGATCCTTGTCGGTGTAGCTATTGCCGCGTTTGTTATCGGCGACTTTGGCAAAAAGAATGCGCGCCGCTCCAACGACATCGGTAAAGTTGACGGTGAGAACATCACCTACACTGAATACAGCAATAAGGTTGAAGAAGCTATCACTGCCCAGAAAGAAAATTCCGGCAGCGACAAGATCAGCGATGAAGAGACCTATTCCATCCGTACCAGCACGTGGAATACACTGGTGAAAGATCTCATCATGGAAAAAGAACTGGATAAACTTGGTCTCACGGTTACCCCGGAAGAACTCTTCGACCAGGTTCAGGGAAAAAATCCTCACCGCTTCATTCTTCAGTATTTCAAGGATCCCAAAACCGGCATGTATGATCCCGCCATTGTTATGAATTATCTGAAGAATCTTAATCAGATGGAACCAAAGGCAAAAAGCCAGTGGCTGCGTTTCGAACAAGCTATCAAGCAGGACCGTCTCGATAATAAATTCAATAATCTCATAGCAAAAGCCTATTATGTTCCGAAAGAATTCCTGAAAAGATTCTCTAAAGAACAAAATGAAAAAATGATTGCCCGGATCATCGCTCCCGGTCTTACCTCCGTTTCCGACAGCGCTGTTAAACTTACCGATGCAGATTACGAAGCATACTATAAAGAAAATATTGCTTATTTCAAGCAGGATGAAGAAACCCGTGATGCGGATTATGTTGTGTTCGAGGTAACTCCTTCTACACAGGACCGCCAGAAGATTGCTGACGAAACCCGGAAGATGTATGATGAAATGCTGCAGACGCCCGACATTAAAAATTATGTTAATGCCAATTCTGATGTCAAGTATGACAGCACGTTCAAGAAAAAAGGTTCTTTCCCCGGCCAGTTGGATTCTGTCGTTTTCAAAACCCCGGTGAATGGTTTTATCGCACCGTTTGAATTCAATAATAACTGGTACATGGGTAAAATCATGGATTTCCAGGATCGTCCTGATACCATTAAAGGCGCTCAGATTCTTATCTCCTATTCCGGCAGTCCTCTTGGAAATAAAGAAATCACCAGAACAAAAGCACAGGCCAAATCACTGGCAGATAGTCTTGCCACGGTATTGCGCAAAAATCTGGGCCAGTTCAAGCCCTCTGCCATCAGATTTTCCGACTATCCCACTGCAAAAGACGATGCAGGTGATCTGAAAGAAATCATTGACGGACAACCCAATTTTGCCATCTTCTTCAATGAAGCAAAAGGCATGAAGGTCAACGACCTGAAGGTTGTTGAAACACCTATCGGCTATTCTGTTTTCTACCTCACCTACCGCGGAAAAATTTATCCCAAGGTAAGGGTTGCTGTTTTACAGCGCGCAATCGAGCCCAGCAATCAAACATTCCAGGATGTTTATCTGAAGGCAAATACTTTTGCAGGTCAGAACAGAACGATTGATGCTTTCACCAAATCAGCCACCGCTCAGGGTCTGCAGATTCAGAACGGGGCCAGCATGAGACAGATGGACAATTTTGTAATGGGCCTTCCGGCCGCACGCGAAATTGTACGCTGGGCTTATAATGAAGAAACCAAGGTGGGTGATGTTTCCCAGGTATTCGACCTGAATGGAAAATATGTTGTTGCCGCGTTAAAAGGCATTACCGAAGCAGGCGTTATTCCACTTGAGAAAGTAAAAGACAGACTTCAGATGGCTGTTTTGAATGACAAGAAATGCGGAGTCATTTACGATAAACTGAAAAATTCTTTGAAAGGCAGATCAGATCTTTATGGAATTTCACAGGAAGTCGGCGCTAAAGTCGATACGGTTAACCTCACCTTTGGTGGTTTCAGCCAGAGTGCACTTGGTCGTGAGTTTGCCATTATCGGTGATCTCTTTACCCGTAAAGCTCCCTCCTTCGTGGGTGCTGTGAAAGGTAAATATGGCGCATATGTAATTCAGATCGACCAGATTGTTCCTGCTCCACCCAAGGATGATTACATGCAGGAAAATATGCAGATGTCGGGGAACTTCGTAAACCGCGTAACCCAGTCACTCTTTGAATCCATG
>JBLNAN010000052.1:0-3913 GCA_050259355.1 Syntrophothermus sp.
TTCAAAGGCCTCGGGTGTCGAAGGAATATTGGATCCTTCAGAAACCAGGATACAGCCATTGCCGATCAGAATTTTTGAATCGTTGCCATCTATTTCGTTCTGGGTTGCACTGGGTAATGCAATGTCGCATTTTACTTCCCACGGGCGTTTACCTGCTACAAATTTTGCTTCCGGATATTTGTCAACATACTCCTTGATACGACCTCTTTTGATGTTTTTAAGGTTCATCACGAAGGCAAGTTTTTCAGCATCAATACCCTTGGGATCATAAATGTAACCTTCTGAATCAGAAAGGGTCACAACTTTACCACCCAGCTGGGTTGTTTTTTCAGTTGCATACTGGGCAACATTGCCGGAACCGGATACCGTGCAGATTTTGCCTTTGAAGTCCATTCCGCGGGCCTTCAGCATTTCTTCTGCAAAATAAACTTGTCCGTAACCTGTGGCTTCCGGGCGGATCAGGCTACCACCCCAATCAAGTCCCTTTCCGGTAAGTACTCCTGTAAACTCGTTGCGCAACCTCTTGTACTGGCCGAACATGAAACCGATTTCACGTCCGCCGACGCCAATGTCACCGGCAGGAACATCCGTATCAGGACCAATATGGCGGGCAAGCTCGGTCATGAAACTCTGGCAGAAACGCATCACTTCATTGTCTGATTTACCTTTGGGATCGAAATCACTTCCCCCTTTACCACCACCCATGGGCAGTGTGGTGAGACTGTTCTTGAAAACTTGTTCGAAGGCAAGAAATTTCAAAATACCAAGGTTGACTGTCGGATGGAAACGAAGACCGCCTTTATAGGGACCAATGGCACTGTTCATTTCGATCCGGTAACCTTTGTTGATCTGGATCTCACCTTTATCATCCGTCCAGGGTACACGGAAGAGAATGACTCTTTCGGGCTCCGAGATTCTTTCCAGGATCTTGGCAGTTTTGTACTTTGGATTTTCTTCGATAAAAGGAATAAGCGTTTCTGCTACTTCCCTGACTGCCTGGTGAAATTCTTTCTCACCGGGATTTTTTGCGATAACTTTCGCCATGAATTCATCAATGATCTGCTGGTAGGAGCCTTGTCTCATTGCAACAAATTCATTTGCAACCGGTTGCTGTGTGTTTTGTGTCATAGTAGTTTAATATTTTAATGAGTAAATGGGTATTGATTACTGTGAGCAATATTAAATAAAAAAAAGTCAGTAAAAGCAAATTTAACCATAAAAAAATTTTCTAAGTAATTGATCTATAGATAAATACGAATATTACTTAATTTGATGTAAGGAAAAGCGAAGTACGATGTAAGTAAAACACGTATCTATTTAATAATCTGATGATTAATTTGGAAGAAAGAAAAATGTATGTAATTTTACCAGCCTGCCATCAGTTAATGTCACAATTGAAAGATTCCCGTCATGTCACCCAAGGAAGATGCTATGAAAAACTCAGAATCCGGACAAGGCACTGTAGATGTTGAAAAATTGCTTCATGAAACCCGGGAAAGGGTTAAGGAACTCAACGCGATCAACGACACTACCGCCATCATCAAGCGCGACCGGCCCATCCCCGAAACCTTGCAGGACATATGTTATATCATTCCTCGGGCCTATCAGTTTCCCGAGGCGACCGCCGCCCGGATCCGGTACGATGACATGGAATTTATCAGCCGTGATTTTACCGAAACCGAATGGAAACAGGAACAGGTTTTTGAATCTATCGACAATATAAAAGGTGTAATCCAGGTCTATTATCTTCACGAATTTCCCAGATCCTATGAAGGTCCTTTCCTGAAAGAAGAAAGAAATCTCATCATGAACCTGGCCAGTTTGCTGGAAGGATATCTCAACGGGGTAAAAGGTAAGGAAGGGCACTACGCGACCCGTGAACGGCTCAAAGAACTGGCGGCCATCAACCAGACCACCGCGATTTTACGTACGGGAAAACCGGTAGAGGAAGCCCTCCACCAGATCTGCCTGGTCATACCCAAGGCATGGCAATACCCTGAATTTGCCGTTTGCCGTATCACCTATGCCAATATCGAATGCAAAAGCCCGGGATTCAGGGAAACCCAATGGTGCCAGAAACAATTATTCGAGACCATCGATAACCAGAGCGGCTGTATCGAAATATATTACCTGAAAGGTTTTCCTGACATGTACGAAGGCCCTTTCCTGGAAGAAGAACGGCATCTGATCATCAATCTTGCCAATCTTATCACCGGTTACCTGAACAGCATCAAGGGTAAAGCCATCCTGAAGAAAACCATTTCCAAGGATCAGACCTTGAAAAAGGAAGAACCTGCCGAGGCCGGGAAATACAGCAAGCAACTGCTACAAACATTCCTTAACCGGAACAACTACAACCGTGACATCTATCACGATCTTATGCCATTTAAGGTCAAGGAGATACTGCTGGTTGCCAACCTATATGATGCCTACAGCATAGAGAAAGAAGGAAGATTTTCAGAACACGTGCTGGGTGAATTTTATCAGCTCAGTCTCAGCACGATGCCCAGAATTACCGGGGTGTCTGCAGAAGAAGAAGTTTTTGAACAGCTGAACCAGAAACATTATGACCTGGTCATCATCATGATGGGCGTTGACAAACAATTTCCGGTTGAATTGAGCAAAAAAATCAAGGAACAATTTTCCTATATCCCGGTTTTTCTGTTGCTGAACAGCAACACGGATATTGCCGTTTTCGACAGTGCCCCGGAAAAGCAGACCTGGATCGACCGGGTCTTCGTTTGGAACGGTGACTCGAAGATCTTCTTCGCGATGATCAATTATCTCGAAGACAAGATCAATATTGAAAATGATACGCAGATCGGAATGGCACGGGTCATCCTGCTGGTGGAGGATTCTCCCAAATACTACTCGCTATACCTTCCGATGCTTTACAACATCGTGCTTGAGCAAACCAAGCACATCATCGAGGATGTCACCACCGACGAACTGTACAGGATACTCCGGCTCAAGGCCCGGCCCAAGATCATGCTTGCCTCCACCTATGAAGAGGCAATGTATATCTTTAATAAATACAAGGATTACATTCTTTGCCTGATATCGGATATCAAATTCAACAAAGACGGAAAACTGAATTCCACGGCCGGACTTACGCTGGTAAAACAAACCCGTAAGGAGATCAAGGATCTTCCAATCGTACTTCAATCATCAAATGAAGAACACATCAATCAGGCCTATGAACTGAAAACCACCTTTATCAACAAGAATTCAGAAACCCTGCTGCTGGATTTCAAGAGTTTCATCACGCACTACCTGGGATTCGGAAATTTTATTTACCGCGACAAAGAAGGACGGCAGATAGCCGTTGCCCGGTCACTGAAGGAATTTCAGGATTTTCTTATCACCATCCCGGAGGAATCCCTGTTGTATCATGCCAGAAAGGATCATTTTTCCATGTGGCTGATGGCCAGGGGTGAAATTCAGGTTGCCAAAATACTGAATCCGGCAAAAGTCACCGATTTCAAGGATCCGAGAAGCCTTCGTGAATATCTGATCAATGTCATCCAGCATTTCCGGAATGAACAGAACATCGGCAAGGTGATCCCCTTTGAAGAATCCGCCATTACCGACGACAAGAACATCAACACGCTTACCGAAGGGGCGCTTGGCGGGAAAGGGCGCGGACTTGCCTTCATCAACACGCTGATCTACAATTACGACTTCAGCAGTCATATTCCCAATATCAATATCCGCACGCCAAAAACCTCTATCATCGGCACCGATGAGTTCGAATATTTCCTTGACCGGAATAAACTCCGGGAAATCGCCGTTAAAGAGGAAGATTACGAGGAAATCAAGCGGCTGTTCGTGAATGGCAAACTCACCGAAAGCCTGATCCGCAAGCTGAAGATGGTGATCCGGTACATCACCCGTCCGCTGGCTATTCGATCAT
>JBLNAN010000053.1:0-7208 GCA_050259355.1 Syntrophothermus sp.
TAGTCCTGACATTGATGATACGGTCAATCTGCTCAAACTCAAGATCAATGAAGCAGAAAACGACAGCACATTGCGATTGGTGGCTTCTACCTTCGATTATGATAGCCACGCCCTCACGGAAGGCACACTGTTCCCCGGAAAGAGAATCATGACCTTTTCGCAGGTATTGACACACGAGACTTTCCCATTGGCATCCATCCTGTATAACATTCTGAATATAGGTCAGAAAGAAATGGGAAAACCGGTTGAAATCGAGTTTGCCGTTAACCTTGATTTGCCGAAAGGTCAGCCGAAATTGTTCTCCCTGCTGCAGATCCGGCCCATCGTGGGCAAAAATGAAACGGTGAATCTCAGGATGGAAGATATCAGAAAAGAAAATACGATCATACTATCCAATACAGCGCTTGGCAATGGAATCGTGAAAGATATTGTGGATTTCGTTTATATCAAGCCGGAATCCTGGGATCCCTCAAAAAGCGCCGAGATAGCCATGGACGTGGAGAAGATCAACGACAAATTTACATCCGACAAAAGGAATTACGTACTGGTGGGACCGGGAAGATGGGGTTCAGCCGACCCGTGGCTGGGTATACCGGTCCGCTGGCCGCAGATATCGGGGGCCAGGGTAATCGTGGAGTCGGGATTGGAGAATTACCGCATTGATCCCAGCCAGGGTACCCATTTTTTCCAGAACCTCACTTCTTTCCGCGTGGGATATTTCACCATTAATCCATACATAAAAGATGGATATTACGATTTAGGTTTCCTGTCGGATCAGCCTGCCCACTACGAGGATGAATTTATCCGCCATGTGAGATTTGAAAAGCCGATCCGTATCGAAATCGACGGGAAAAAGAATATCGGGGTGGTGTATAAGCCTGAATAAGGTGGTTTTCGAAAAAATATTTCTATTTTTGATAAAATTCACCACAATGTATTCCTTAAAATTTTTTCTTGTAGTCCTCATTCTGGCTGTTGTTTCCTGTTCAAATCCTGACCAAAAAAAAGAAGTCAGCCCCATGACGCTGGTCCCTGTTGATTATTCGGATCCCCATTTTGCGAATCTAATAAAGGCCAAGGTCGTAACACCGGGTAAATGGAAAGTGACCTATCTTGTTTTGCCCGATTCCACAAAATATCATGATCTGTATGTGCAATGCTCAAAAGATTCAGTTCAGGCAACATGGTGCTGCAAGGATCTTCTGCTGAAAAATGAGCTTTCCCCGCTCTTCTGGCTTGAAACAAAGGAGGCGATTTATTTCAATTTCGGTGATACAGCGAATGGTCCTGATCTCCTGGTTTTTTCCAAAAAGTCAAACGATAAGTTTCGTGAATACCGCAATATCGTTAAAGCCGATTATGAAAAAGGTATCATTGTTTATCTTTCCGAGCGCTGTTTCCAGGAAGGAAAGCCGTATGAACTGATGCTGGGAGATATTCCGAAGATGAAACGTCACCGGATTCCATACCCGTATTTCTGCTCTTCTGCAAACAAAGCCTCTGCAGTGGATTCGGTCATCTTTTCTGCCAGGGACGTGAGCATTATCACCACCCTGACGGACAATGAGAAAAAGTACAAACAAACAAGGGTGATAAAAAGATAGCCGGCAGTCGGCAGTCGGCAGTCGGCAGTCTCTCCAGACCTCTGCGAACCCTCATTTCCTCCGCGAGAAACCAGATAACTAATGGTTCACCACAATGGTTCATGATTCGTGAATCATAAATCAGATGACGGCTCCGTCACCGCCGACCGACTCCATCCTGCATACGCCCTGATCCACAGCGGCACCGCATCCTTCAGGATCACGAGGCTGCAGAACATGATGACGCCGGTCAGCGAGAGATTGATGATCCCGCGCACCATGCTTTTATCTTCGAAGAGCTGCGGAATATAGATGTTCATGATGTTCATGGTTCCGGCGGTAAGGGTGACAATGAAAATGAAAGTCATCGGAACAATGGTGATCCAGGCATATTTCTTCTTGCCGTGGTTGATAAGCCAGGTCGTGCCGATGGAAAGAGCGATTCCGGCGAGCAGCTGGTTGGCCGTTCCGAACATCGGCCAGATCGTTGACACGCTGCCGGTATAGATAAAATACCCCCAGAAAAACACGACCAGTCCGCTGGCGAGGAGGTTTCCGGGCAGCCAGTTGGTTCTGCCGAAAGGTTTATAGAATTTTCCCAGCATCTCCTGGAGGAGGAATCTCGCAACGCGGGTCCCGGCGTCGATGGTGGTCAGGATGAAAAGCGCCTCGAACATGATGGCGAAATGATACCAGTAGGAAATTAGCGAGTTCATTCCCGGGATTCTTGAAAAGATCTCGGCCATACCCACCGCGAGCGAAACCGCGCCACCGGTTCTTCCTGCCACATTTTCCCCGACTTCTTGGCTTAGCCGCGCCATATCCGATTGTGTAAAGCCCATGGCATGCAACTGGGGCAACAACTGCTGGAATTTTTCGACCGGAATGTTGATCTGGAAATAATCCAGCGGAAAGAGACTGGCGGCCGCGATCAGTGCAAGGATGCTGACCATGCCTTCTGAAAGCATGGCGCCTACCGCGATGGGTTTGATATGCGATTCGGCCATGATCATCTTGGGTGTCGTTCCCGATCCGATCAGCGCGTGAAAACCTGAAATTGCACCACAGGCTATGGTGATGAAGAGGTAGGGAAAAAGTGTGCCCGGTATAATCGGTCCACCCCCGTGAATAAATTTCGTAAAAGCGGGCATCTTCAGCTCCGGTGCCACGATGATGATCCCAAGCGCGAGAAGGCCAATCACCGTCAGCTTCATGATAGAACTGAGGTAATCCCGGGGTGACAACAGCAGCCAGACGGGCAATACGGAGGCAAAAAAACCGTACAGCACGAGCATCAGCGTGAGCATTTTTGGATGGAGCGTAAACCAGCTCCCGATGGGAGAACCCGGGACATATCTTCCGAAAACTACCGCGGCGGTCAGCAAAACAACACCGATCACGGTTGCCTCGGTGGTTTTTCCTTTTCTGAAGCGGAACATCCATAATCCCATGAAAATGGCAATGGGAATCGTGGAGGCGATGGTAAACGTCCCCCAGGAACTTTCTGCCAGTGAATTCACAACCACCAGTCCCAAACCGGCCATGGCGATGATCAGTATCAGAAAAGTAGAAAAGGAAGCGGTAAGGTTGGTGGATATCTTGCCAATCTCAGCCCGGGCGATCTCGGCGAGCGACTTGCCGTCATGCCGGACCGAGGCCATGAGGATCACCATGTCGTGCACCGATCCGGCCATAACCGAACCCAGCAACATCCAGAGGAACCCGGGAAAATAGCCGAACTGGCAGGCTAACACCGGTCCAACGAGCGGACCTGCTCCCGCGATGGCCGCGAAATGATGCCCGAACAGGATCCATTTCCGCATCGGTACGTAATTCTGCTTGTCGTAAAACCGGGTGGCGGGTGTAGCCAGGTTATCATTGAAGGTGAGAACTTTTGCCGTGATGAAACCAAAATAAAAACGGTAGGCGAGAACAAAAACAGCAAGGGCAGCCAAAACAAGCGGCATCGCGTTCATGAGAGAAAGCTTTTTTTACAAAATTAGGAAATTAAGTAATCCGGAAATTGAATTGTCATCGGATTCTTATTTGTAACCGGTTATTGGCCTACTTGTTTTTAATGATTATTTTCCCGAGGATTACCAGGGTATTGCCCTGCATGATCTTGTAATAAAATAATCCACTCTGAAAATTTTCCGCCGGGAACAGGGCATGATTGCCACTGGCCCGCATAAATGAGATTTCTTCCCCGGCATTATTCATTATTATGATGATGACTTTCTTTTGAGAAGTAGTTTTCCATTCAAAAATAATATTTTGATCTACTGTGAAAACGGCCTCTTTTGGCAGTATCATCTCGAAATCATAGGAACGGGTGAACATGTCCAGAAGAATTTCATATTTTTTATTGGGTGAAAATTTTGCTGATTTCGCCCATGCTTCATGCTGGTAAATCTCCCGCATGCTTCTGGCAAATGGTTTTTCACGAACCCCACGGATACTTTCCACCATCAGGAATAATCCGATGGAAAAAAGGAGGATCAGCGAAGCTGCAAGGAGCAGGTAAGTTCTGGGAATTTTTGAAGAGGATTTCTGAATCTGATCCATCTTCTTTCGCAGATCAGTCAGGTCGTCGTCCTGCAACATTTCATTGATCTGCCGGTCGAGTTCTACTTCCAGCCGGAGTTTTTCATTGTTACGGATCAGTTCCAGGAAATGTTCTTTTTCCCCGGAAGTCATTTCTCCGGAATTAAACCGGTCGATCCATTCGGGATATTTTGCGCGTTCACTCATTTTGAAATACATTTTTGAATTGAGGATCTCTGATTATTTTTTTGCGCAACATGTTTTTGCAGAGATATTTTCTTGTCTTCACATAATTGTCATCCTTCAGGCCTGTGATCCTTGCGATTTCCTTTAACGGCATTCCTCCCATGAACAGGGTGATGATCGTTTGACAATCGACCGGCAGTGCTTCTAAATGGGTATAGAGAATTCTCAGTTTCTCGAGCTTTTTCTCTTCAGCCCTGAAGGCATCAATTTCATATTCCCCCGCGGGCTCATTCACCATATCATCCTGGTAAACGAGTCTCCACTTCCGGTCAAGCCGTTGCTTCCAGATATTCCTGCAGATGGAATAAAAGAAAGTTTTCAGGCTGCAATTGATCTTCACATCATTTTTAGCGATCTTCTGATAAAGGATTATGATGCTGTCCTGAAAAACATCTTCCACGTCCTGACGGCTTCCGGAATTACGCTCAACAATTGACTTCGCAATGGGATGAAATTCCCGGTACAGTTGTTTTAAACTGTCGGATTTTCTCTCCTTTAGTCCTTGCAATAATGCTGCATCTGAAAAATAGATCATGTTGTGCAATTACAATTGCTTAATCGGACTTTTTCAAAAAGGTGAAAGGTTTTTTGGAAAAAAATTTATCAACAGGTGAAATTAATCAATGCTCCACCTTCATTCCCAGGTTATAAAAGATGAATGACCATAGATCAGTTACTTCGTTGATCAGCTTGGCCGTAGGTTTGCCACCCCCGTGACCGGCTTTGCTTTCAATTCTTACCAGCACGGGGTTGGGACCTGTCTGGTCTTCCTGCAGGGTTGCCATGAATTTGAAGGTGTGTGCCGGAACCACCCGGTCATCATGATCTGCAGTGAAAGCGAGCGTTGCTGGATACTGAACACCCTTCTTCAGGTTGTGCAGCGGAGAATATTTGATCAGGTAATCAAAACCTTCTTTGGTGTCGCTGGTCCCATAATCGCCTGCCCAGGCATGGCCAATGGTGAATTTGTGGTAACGAAGCATGTCCATAACCCCTACCTGCGGAATGGCGACCTTGAACATATCCGGCCGTTGGGTCATGCAGGCGCCCACGAGCAAACCACCATTAGAACCGCCCATGATGGCCAATTTTGCCGAACTCGTATATTTCTGGTCAATAAGATATTGGGCTGCCGAGATGAAATCATCAAATACATTTTGCTTACGCTCTTTTGTGCCGGCCTTATGCCATTCCTCGCCATATTCGCCGCCACCGCGAAGATTGGCCATGGCATAAACGCCGCCATTTTCCAGGAACACCAGCCTGCTGATGCTGAAAGCAGGGGTGAGACTGATATTGAATCCGCCGTAACCATAGAGCAACGTCGGGTTGTTGCCATTCAGCTGCAAACCTTTTTTATGAATGATGAACATGGGGATCTGGGTCCCGTCTGTACTGGGATAGAACACTTGTTTTACTTCAAAGTTATCTGCATTGAAATCAATGTCTGGCTTGTAATAAACCTCTGAAACGCCTGTCTCCGTGTTATATTTATACACGGTCGATGGGAAGGTAAACGAAGTGTAGCCATAGAAGGCGACTTTGTCTTCTTTTTTAGCGCTGAAACCGGAGAAAGCACCGATTCCCGGAAGTTTCAGCTCGGAGAGGAACTTTCCGGTCATATCATAAACGTAGGCTTTACTGGCAGCGTCTTTCATGTAAGTCGTCACGAGTTTTCCACCGGCAAGCGAGGCACCTTCCATAACTTCTTCCTTTTCGGGAATGATGGTCTGCCAGTTGGCCGGCTCGGGTTTTTCCGGATCCATCAGCACGAGTTTTTTCCGGGGCGCATGATCATTGGTCATGACCAGCAGCTTTTCTCCTACATTATCAACTACTCCATATTCATAATCAAAACCTTTTGCCAGTTGCCTGAATTCAGTGCCGGGCCTGGTAAGATCTTTAAAATACAAGCCGTTACCGCTGGTGGTTTCAGATTCATAGATCAGCAGGAAACGATCATCTTCGGTGACCTGACCTGAATAATTACGCTTGGGCTGGGATGGATTCTGGTAAACAAGCTGGTCTTTGGCCTGGTCTGTTCCCGCTACATGGTAAAAAACTTTATGATTTTCATTTTGTTTCGACAGTGCAGATCCCTCGGGTTTATCATAACGACTGTAATAAAATCCATTTTTGTACCACGACATCCCGGAGAATTTCACCCATTCCAGCTTATCGGATAATACTTTCCCGGATTCGATTTCCATAACATAAATTTCAGTCCAGTCAGAACCACTTCTGGCGATGCTATAGGCAAGATATTTTCCATCTTTCGACGCGGAATAACCTTCCAGTGCAACGGTTCCGTCTTCTGATAATTTGTTGGGATCCAGCAATGTTCTTACTTCTCCGTCAATTCCCTTCCTTACATACATGACCGACTGGTTCTGTAGCCCGTCATTCTTGAAAAAGAAATACCATGGACCTTCATGAAACGGAACACCATATTTGGGAAAGTTCCACATTTTGGTCAGTCTTTCCCTGATCTGGTTGCGGTAAGGGATTTTTGAAAGGTAATCCTCGGTGATTTTATTTTCGGCAGCCACCCATTCGGCGGTTTCCGGCGACATGTCATCTTCGAGCCAGCGATAGGGATCGGCGACTTTGGTTCCGAAATAATTGGTGACAGTATCCACTTTGCGGGTTACCGGGTATTTTATCTGTGAAAAGCCAGTATTTACGGCAAGGATGGTCATAAGTGTGAAAATAGTCAAAAGTTTTTTCATTTTCTTAAAATTACTGATTTGGATATACGAGTGTTCAAAACATAAGATTCTTCAATTATACGTTCTTTGACATTTTGAAAAAATAGTAGTTATTAACAGCTTTCTG
>JBLNAN010000054.1:0-7491 GCA_050259355.1 Syntrophothermus sp.
TTTATTGTTTACTGTAAAAAAGAGAATACAACTGAAGATCCTGTCATTCCCGGCGGCAGTACTGAATTTGTTATTGAAGGTGAATATGACAGCATGTCATTTAAACCAACCTGCTTTATTATGACCTCCGACAGTGGGTTTGCTTTAATTTGCAATACAATTGATGGAATTGCAAAAGTTGTAAAACTCGATTCAGGATTGAAAGTATCCTGGGTGAAGACCTTGGGAGATCATTATCTTCATGTTGATGGTATCGTTCAGAATTCTGAGGGTAACCTGATTGCCCTGGGCACAATAAAGGATCCTGGCGCTGGTCCGGATTTTGTTTCCCTGGTCCTGCTTAATCAGGATGGACAGACCATCTGGCAAAAGAACCATAAAAGAGCCGGTGCATCAATTGAAGGTGATGCCATGATTCAGGTGCTTGATAAAGGCATCATTTTATCTGTGACGACGTGTAATACGGGCGGAACAGGTAAAACTGAAATTTTCAGGATTAATAATGATGGTGATTTTATATTGGCAGAGGTCCTTTCCTCCGCTGAAAACTACCAGGTAAGTGAAATACAATTTTATAAAGAACAGTTATTCATGAAAGGCAAAACAAATCTTTTATGTGCTGATACTTCAGGAATAGTTTTATGGACAAGGGAAAGATTTTGTGATAATGCGTCAAGATTTTTAATAACCATAAATGATGTGCTTCAGGATTGTGGTGACAGAACGGAATTTGGTACCAACGAGCTTTATATCTATCACTCAGAATTGGATGGTGCAGTGTTAAGTATGAATTTTTATTCATATGGGAATTTTCACAAGGTGGTTGATCAATGTAAAGCCACCGGCACAGACTATTGTTTGCTTATAAGATATGCCAATAAAAATGCCGGACCCTGGACTACTGCTATAAAAAAAATGAATCGTAATCAAATCTGTATTGCAGAATGTACGCTTCAGGATCTGGGAGAGGATTATCCATGGGCAGTTGGGTGGAAGGGCAATAAATACGTTTATCTTGGCTATCTTAAAAACCAACAGGGAAGATCGGGATTGGAAATCAGGAGCGGAACATGTAAGAAATTATGATAAGATCCATTGTTATTTTTTTCAGCATATTGCAGCTGTTACTGTTTCCAGTGATTATTCCCCAACAGAAAATTGCCGGTGCCAAAGAAATTGATAACCGGTTTTCGCAGGTATGGAAAAGCACCGAAGCTTCGCGGAAGATATATACCTGGAAAGCCGAAACCGAAGTCGTCAGGAATGCCAAGACGATCCAGATACTTGTGGAGAAGGTGACATACGATCAGGGCGGGAAAGAAATAAGGCAGGTGATCAGCAACAAGGAAGAGGCTTTGCCCGGCGGATTCATCGTTGGCAGGATCGCGGCAGACCAGAAGGCAAAAATTGTTGAATTCATGAAGGAAATGCGTTTGTTCCTGGAAAAATATGCCCTTGCGGATGATGACAAAAGACATACTTTTTTTACAAATGCTGCTATCACCGGTCCGGATGCAAAAGGAGTGATCCAGATTGCCGGGACAGACATTTTTGCAAAAGGCGACCGACTGAAATGGTGGATTAATACAAAAACCTATTCCATAACGTATGCAACCATTTCGACGACCTACAAAGATGTGGCAGTCGACTTTTCAGGAACTTACCTGTTGTTGCCAAACCTGAATTACATGTCGACCGCGACCATCAATATTCCTTCAAAAGACATGGTTGTCAGGCTCAGGTTTTATGATTTTGAAAAGAAATAGTAAGGCTTAGCCCCGCTTCGCCATTTCAACAATGGCATCCACGTGAATTTTTGTGGTATTGAGCAGGGGGATGCCGTGGCAGGTTTTTTCAGTAAGGATAAGCGGGAATTCGGTACATCCCAGGATCATTGAATCAACCTGGTTTTCTGTTATCATCCTGCCGATGATATCCTCCAGTTCTTTTTTGGTTTCTTCCCTGAAAATCCCAAGTTCAATTTCCGTAAACAACCGGTGGTTGATCAGCAGGCGGTCTTCTTTGCCGGGAACGATCACCTCCATATCGTTTTTTCTGAACACTTCCTGATAAAAATCAGATTCCATGGTAAATCCGGTGCCCAGCAAACCCGGTCGTTTCAAACCTTTTTTCTTTGCTGTTTCACAGGTCGCCTCCACGATACTGATCAGGGGCAATGGCGAATTCTTCTGCAGCTCGTCGAAAAACAGGTGCGGGGTATTGGCACTGATGGCGGCAAATTCAGCCCCGGCATTTTTGAGTGCCCGGAGCTTCTCCAGCAGCAACGGCGGGATCTTCTCAAACTGTCTTCTTTTCATCAGGTCGATGAATTCAGAAAGGTTGAGGCTGTAAATGATGATTTCAGGATAATCAAGATGTTTTCCTTCTTCCTTGAAGGAATTGATCAGTTCCTTATAATAATCCAGTGTTGATTCGGGACCCATCCCGCCAATCAGTCCGATTTTTTTCATGATGATGTGATTTTCTTCCTCAAAGATAAGATTTTAAGTTTTTTTAATATTTTTATTGCCGGATGCAGGACGATTAACAATTAACAATTACGAGTGTTCAAAACCTGTTTTGACAATAATTTTAACAACATTGATTTAGTTCTTTGACATTTTGAAAAAATAGTTTTCGTTCCTCTTTCTAGGGATAACGAATATTTGGATTTGCTTGCAGGTAGAGTATTACTGTATCGTAAATATGCTCTTCAAGTTCAATTTCAAATCTTCTTTTAGCTGTTTTATAACCAAATTCATTGATTTTTTTATAGACTAAGATGAGCATCGCAAGGATCAGCGTCATGTAAACCAGGATTTTTATTCCATTTAAGTTTACACTGATCAGGTGAGAGAAGTTTAGTTCTTGTTTTATAAACCTGAAGAAAACTTCGATATCCCATCGATGTTTATAAATCTGAACGACTTCCTCACAAGAAAGCTCTTCATAATTGGTCATAAACCAGAACTTGTTGCCTTTCTCATTTTCGCATTGGATGAGTCTGAAAGGATGTTCCACTATTTTTGTTCCTGAACTGAATAGGTAAACTTGCTGATCTTTCAGGATCGTCAGATTATTGACTTTTAAATTTTCAGGAAGAGGAATATCTTTTAATACAACATGTCTTGCATCATCCCGTAATCTGGTGACGAACTTGAACTCATTTTTATCCAGTTCGCAAAACACATCACGTTTGTGGACACCCCGGTCAAAGACAAAAACATTATCCTGCTTTTTATCGATAACTTTTAAAATGGCCTTGGGAATGGTTTTGTTTTCACTTATACAGGTTTGTTCTGTGAAGATTTCGACACTACTGGGGAATAAATTGGTCAGGCTGAGAGTGTATTTAACTTGTTTTTTACCATTTTTTTTGCACCCTACATTGATGCCCTGCTCAAGTTTTGCAGCGGTCTCGCAAACCATGGTTGAGTCAATACGAGTTATATTATATTTGGTTGAAAGTACAGATTCGTCATACAGCTGCGCGCATTCTTCATAAACGGATTGGAATGCTTTCTCGAAAAACTCAACGTTCATTGTAGCTAATCGTGCAGAGAGAGAATTATACTTAGCTGATTTTGTTGAATCGGGCAGTCGAAACAAGTATTTAAATCTTTTGGAATTATAAAAATCCTGTAAAGTCCTCAGTCCTAACTTATGACACTTGAGAAGTCCATAAAGAAGAAGATTAAAAACGTTCTGAGCGTAAAGTTTTTTCACCTGGTAATCTGCATTTGTTTCTTTTGCCAGATCCATTAGCAAATCCTCCGGGATGAGTTTTAACAGCTCATCAACACCGATACCGTCTTCCTTAAATTTTTTCATATGGGACTTAACAAAGTTAAATCCTCAGGTTGAAAAAATGATTGAAAACCATGCAAAAAACATCAACAATCAATCGTCTCAAAATGTTAATAATCAATGTATTTTAAATGAAAAACACTCAAAAAAGAAGTAAAAACCTCAAATCCGCTTTTTCATAAAAAAACACCTGTTTATTACACCCAGAAAGCTGTTAATAACTACTATTTTTTCAAAATGTCAAAGAACGTATAATTGAAGAATCTTATGTTTTGAACACTCGTAATCGTGAATCGTGAATCGTGAATCAGGAATCAAAAATGTGAATCATAAATCATATATCCTATATCATAAATCCTTCTTCCTCGCGATCATCCAGATTCCGGCAATCACCAGCGGAATGCTCAGCAGCTGACCCATGTTCAGCACCATGAACTGTTCAAATCCTTCCTGGGGCTCTTTCAGGAATTCAATGAAAAACCTTACACCGAAGACGAGAACCATGAACAACCCGAACAGTAATCCGGGTTTGAATTTCCCGTCCCGGCGATAATACAGGCCGATCAGCACGAGGAAGATGATGAAATAGCAAAGGGCTTCGTAGATCTGGGTCGGGTGCCTGGGAACCAGTGCTTCGCCGGGACCCGTGGCCCGTACAAAATAAAATCCCCAGGGCAGACTGGTTACATGACCGAAGATCTCTGAATTCATCAGGTTTCCAAGCCGGATGAGCATACCGGCCAGGGCTACAACGATCACCAGGCGGTCCATCACCCATAGAAATGACAGCTTTTTAACCCTGGAAAAAAGAATGATGGTCAGAATAATTCCGATCGCAGCACCATGACTGGCCAGTCCGCCTTCCCATATCTTGAGAATTTCGATTGGATGACTGAGATAATATCCGGGTTCATAGAAGAGGCAATGCCCAAGACGGGCACCAATCACCGTTCCGACGACCATGTAGGTGGTCAGCTGGTCGAGCACGCTCTGGGCAATGCCTTCTTTTTTAAATATCCTGGAAAGAATGATATATCCGAAAAAGAAGCCCAGCGCGAAGAGCAGGCCATACCACCGCACCTGGAACCCTCCAGCGTGCAGGAGGTTCGGATCCACATTCCAGGTTATGAACAACAGGTTCGTCATTTGCTGTACTTGCTGAATTCGAGTTTGAAGGTGTTTTCAATCTCCTTTGAAAGATCTCCCTGCTTGTTATCGGCGGTCACCATCTGCATCCTTCTCAGCATCCCGAGAGAATTGTCGATGTCATCCTGGAAATAATTCCTGCGGGTTCCCTCAAAACTATAGTAATAGTCCAGATTCTGTGTTATCACCTGCGTAATCCTTTTGATGATGGCATTCGCCTTGGAGTCCTGCCCCGTCTTGTAATACAACTCGGCGAATGGCAGCACATAGATATCGTAAGGGATCTTGGAATCCGGGAATTCCCTGAAGAAAACATCCATCAGCTTGTTGGCGGAATCTTTCTGGTTTTTTCTGACCAGTGCCTGTGCGGCTCTCAGGATATTGGTCTTGGGACGGATCGAGTTGTTGAGACTTTCAGGATCAATATAAACTTTGGGATCACTCAGGTTGCCCCATTTTCCCTTGTTCATGATCATGTCATAGGTGGCTCTTTCATCAATCCCGCCCATTCCATTGATGTAATCAGCAGGATCGGCTTTCACCGGCATGAATTTATACACCCAGCCCTGAACCAGACAGAAGGAGTCCACGTTAAAGCAATGGGCAACACTGCTGGGAGCGGCAAAATACATCGGACGTTTCCAGTTGTTGGTTGCCACCATATCGAGCAGCATGATATCGTTCTTGAAGAGCTGATTGGAGCGGATGGTCCAGCAGATGGAGTCAACGATCTTGTCTTTGAGATACGCGGGAACAATGCCATTGCGTACCACGGCTTCCTTGTCAACCGTTATCTTTACCTTCTTGGTGGGGAAGAACTTGTACCGTTCGCCATTCTGGAGCCTGACGAAGGTATTTTCATTATCGCTCTTGATAAATTCCACCAGGTCTTTTAATTCGGTATATCCCTGGATATTGCTCTCGTAAAAGAAGATCATATCGTTGGAACCTGGCCGGTACATCTTCTGCGGCATGCTGAAGGGCAGCGGCTCTGACTCGTAGGCTTTCTTGTACATCTGGTCGATATACCAGGAACCCGAAGCCAGCATCAGGTTTACTACCCGGGTGTCTGTCCGGATCCCTTCCACTTCCTGGTCGTACCAGAGGGGGAAGGTGTCATTGTCGCCATTGGTGAACAGGATGGCATTTTTATCACAGGAATTCAGGTAGTTGGCGGCATAATCCCTGCAGGAATACCTTCCGGCACGCGTGTGATCATCCCAGTTCTGCTCCGCCATGATTCCGGGAACGAGCACCAGTGTCGCGACAGTGACCACCGCGATGGAAACCATCTCCTTCTTCAGGTACTTGTTCAGGTAATTGATGATTGCGATCACGCCCAGGCCGATCCAGATGGCGAAGGCATAAAAGGATCCGGCATAGGCATAATCCCTTTCCCTGGGCTCATATGGCTGCTGGTTCAGGTATACCACGATGGCCAGACCTGTCATGATGAAAAGCAGTGCCACCACGATGGTTCCCTTACCATCATTTTTTATATGATAGAAAAATCCGATCAGTCCGAGCAACAGCGGCAGCATGAAGTATTTGTTGGTCGCCCGGTTTTTCATGCTGTCAGGAAGATCAGTCACGGCATGACCCAGCATCATTTTGTCGATAAAGGGAATCCCCGTGATCCAGTTTCCGTTTTCAATGCCTCCATACCCCTGAACATCATTTTGACGTCCGGAGAAATTCCACAGGAAATAACGGAGGTACATGAATTTCACCTGGTAACTGAAGAAATATTTCAGGTTCTCACCAAACGTCGGGCGGTTGATGGTTTTGGTGGTACCATCCTGATCAGTGATCGTGATGGGAACTCCTTCCCCGCCCCAGTCATGGTAAAATTTCTCGGCTCCCTTGCGCTGGTTACTCCACATCCTTGGGAAAATGGTGGTAAACCTGGAATCATACACCGGAATGGATTGTTTCCGGTCGTCGATAATAATATATTTTCCTGATTCTGCATCCTTTACATAAACAGGATTTCCATCTTTGTAATCAACTATCGGTGCATTATAAAACTGACCGTAAAAAATCGGGAAATCGCCATATTGTTCACGGTTAAGATAGGAAAGCAGACCAATTGCATCCTTGGGCGCATTCTCGTTGATCGGTGTATCTGCATTGGCCCGGATGATCAGCATGATGAAGGAGGAATACCCGATCAATATGAATGTCATAGACAAAATAACGGTATTCAGAACGGTCTTTCCTTTTCGGCGGGTATAAATAAGTCCCCATACCAGTCCACCGATGAGCAGCAGGAAGTATACCACTGTTCCGGAGTTGAAAGGGAGTCCGAAGCTGTTCACGAATAACAGTTCGAAAAGACCGGATAAACGGACCACCCAGGGGATGATGACGTACATCACGAAAGCCAGGATCACGATCGAAAGGGCAAAGGTGATGAGCATCCCCGCGCGGGTCGGCTTGTATTTCTTGAAATAATAAACAAAACAGGTGGCGGGAATCACCAGCAGGTTGAGCAGGTGAACGCCAATGGCAAGACCAATCAGGAAGGCGATCAGCACC
>JBLNAN010000055.1:0-7924 GCA_050259355.1 Syntrophothermus sp.
TTCCCTGGTGGCGCTCGGTAATTTTCTGCAGGTTTCGGCTTTCCGGCACGCGAGGCACCTGGGGTTTGATTACACCCGAAAAGACGGGTTTGACGGGTTGTGGGTACTGATACGGATGCTGATAAAAATGGATACCTATCCCGCTTGGCTCGACAATATTTCGATCAGGACCTGGCACCGGGGAACTGATGGATTCGTGGCGATGCGGGATTATGAAATCGTGGATGAGCAGGGAAACCGGCTGGGAGCGGTGGCATCGCACTGGTTCGTGCTGGATCCGGAAACGCGGAGAGTAGTGGAACCGAAGGTAGATGAATACACCCTTTCGACCCTTCATCCCGTAAAGGCAATGGAAGAGTCGCCTGAAAGGATCATCATCAGAACCGATCTTCCCCTGATCAGAACCGTGACGGTGAATTACACCGATCTTGATATGTATCATCATGTCAACAACACACGGTATATTGACTGGATACTGAACCTTTACCCGATGGAGATGCACCGGGATTACCGGGTTTCCTCGCTGATGATCGAATTTTTATCAGAAGCCAGGGTTGGAGAGGAAATCATGCTTTTCGCGGGGATTCAAACCGCGGGTTCACTGGTCAAAGGGGTGCGTAGCGGGGACGAAAAAACCATTTTCAAGGCGAGGCTGGAATGGAGGAAAAGTGAAAAATGAAGAATGAATCCGCGATGGCGGATGAAAAATGAAAATAGAAAATGAAAAATGGAAATGAAGAATGGTAGACAATAATCAGTGAAAATCAGTATAATCCGTGTAATCCGTGTTCTGTTTTTTTACCACGAAGAAAAGAAGATCCGAAGAAAAATCCCTTCCCGCGAATCCGTGTTCTGTTTATTTCAATTTTATTTTTTAACAAATCTTTTAAACCCTTCAATTATCCCTGATGCCCAGTGGGCGGTGTAACCCATGTGGGAGCAACCTCCGGAGGTCATACATTGAAATAAAATATCTCTCGTACGGACATCAAAGAAAATAATCCATGTATAAGATTTTTCTTCCGGTTTACTGAAAGTTTGTGGAATTAAAACCAATCCCAGTCCTGATTTTGTGGTCAACCGATAATTTTTGATTATGGTCTTCAGGGTATCCGGGGAAATGATATTGTCTTCAGCGATCACCAAGTCCGGATTCGGTTTTGTGGAAGTTGCAAGAATTTCTTTTTGACAATAATTGAAATTGGCAAAGCGGGTGGTTTTCTTTACATACGCGTAAGGTGGCATTTCCTTTTCAACAAAAGCAACCCAGGCAGACGGGTACACCTGGCTGTAACTGGCACTTTTTGAAACCTTCTCCAGATCATTTACCCTGACATGTGAGACATCGACACCGAAATAGTTCAGGGTATCATATTTTACCTTAATGGCATTGAGTGCAGTGGTAATTTTGCATTGTCCAAGGGCGGTACCCGTAAGTACGAGGACTAACGCGACGAGTGAGGTTAGTTTTTTCATTTTTTTAAATAAGGATAAAGTAATGGGGGTAAAATTATGGATATTTTCTTTACCACGAAGAAAAGAAGATCCGAAGAAAAATCCCTTCCCGCGAACTGGTTGACAATAATCAGTGAAAATCAGGATAATCCGTGTAATCCGTGTTCTGTTTGATTTTGTTGTGTTTTCCTTTTTCCTCCGCGAATCCTCTGCGACCTTTGCGAGAAAAAGGTTCCCGAATAAAACAGCAGTCACCGTAATTCATAATCGTGACTTGTAATTGATTTTAAAATCACCTTTCCCTTTTCGCATCTAAAAAATCCCTACCTTTGCAAACATTTTCACAAAAGACATAAAACGGATTAGAAATCATGCAGTTAACTAAATTACGGAACATCGGGATCGCGGCACATATTGATGCCGGGAAGACCACGGTGACGGAAAGGGTCCTCTTTTTTACCGGAACAAACAGGAAAATAGGTGAGGTTCACGATGGCCAGGCCACGATGGACTTTATGAAACAGGAACAGGAAAGAGGGATCACCATTGCCTCGGCAGCGATATCGTGCCAGTGGAAAGGCAGCCAGATAAACCTGATCGATACACCGGGCCACGTGGATTTCACGGTAGAAGTAGAGCGTTCCCTCCGGGTGATTGACGGGATGGTGGCCGTGTTCTGTGCCGTGGGTGGCGTTGAGCCGCAAAGCGAAACGGTCTGGAACCAGGCCGACCGCTACCGGGTACCGCGTATCGCCTTTATCAACAAGATGGACCGCACCGGTGCTGATTTTTATGCCGTGGTTTCACAGATGAACAAATACCTTGATGCCAACGCCGTGGCTTTCCAGATGCCCATCGGCGCCGAGGAAGATTTTTCGGGCATCATCGACCTCATCGAAATGAAAGCCTATTATTTCCAGGAAAAAGAACAGATCGAGATGGAAATACCCGCGGGTGATGCTGAAAAAGCCCGCGAATTGCACCTCCTCCTGGTGGAAAAACTGGCGGATTTTAACGACCAGATCATGGAGCTGTTCTTTGATGACAAGCCGGTACCGGCTGAATTGCTCAGAAGGGCTGCACGCGAAGCAACCCTGAAACTGCTCATCACGCCCGTATTCTGCGGTGCTGCCTATAAAAACAAGGGGATCCAGATGCTGCTTGACAACGTGCTGGATTACCTCCCGTCTCCCATTGATGTCGGCGCCGTGGTCGGAACCGACGTGGATGATCCCGAAAAATCTCACAGCCGGCACCCGTCGGCAAAAGAACCTTTTGCCGCCCTGGCCTTCAAACTCATTAACGACCCCTTTGTCGGACAACAAACTTTCACCCGTGTATTTTCCGGAACACTCCGCAGCGGGATGCAGGTCTTCAACTCCACCAAGGGCAAATACGAGCGTATTGGCCGTATTTTCCGCATCCTTGCAAAAGAAAGAGAAGAAATAGAAGAGGCAGGTCCCGGCGACATCGTGGCACTCATCGGACTGAAATATACCAAAACGGGCGACACGCTTTGCGAAAACGATCACCCGCTGTTCCTTGAAAATATTCATATTCCGCCTTCTGTCATCGAACTGAAGATCAGTCCTGCAAAGCGCGGAGATCAGTCAAAACTCGGCGAAGCGCTTTCCAAGCTGATGAACGAGGATCCTTCTTTCCACGTCAGGTTTGACGACGAAACAGAAGAAACCGTGATCAGCGGGATGGGCGAGCTTCACCTGGAGATCATCATCGACCGTCTGAAACACGAATTCAAGGTGGAAGCCATCGTGGGTGAACCCGCGGTTGCCTTCCGCGAGACGATCACGGCAGAGATCGAATCCAATTACAAGCATGCAAAGCAATCGGGTGGTAAAGGACAGTTTGCCCATACCGTCATGCGCCTGGAGCCAAACGAGGGCAAGGGCTACGAGTTCATCGACAAGGTGAAGGGTGGAAATATCCCGGCAGAATTTGTTACTTCTGTCAACAAGGGAATCCTGAAAACACTGGACAAGGGCGTACTGGCAGGTTTTCCGGTTGTTGATGTAAAAGTGGTGCTGCTCGACGGAACCACGCACCCGGTAGATTCCTCCGACATGGCCTTCCAGACCTGCGCCTCTCTCTGTTTTAAACAGGGATTCATGAAGGGTACCCCCATTTTACTGGAGCCGATCATGAAGATCGAAGTGAATACTCCGGATGAATATATCGGGGATGTGACCGGCAACCTGAACCGCCGCCGCGGGAGGATCGAATCGATGCGCCGCTACCGTAAGGGGGCTCAGAAAATCAATGGTTTCGTGCCGCTGATGGAGATGTTTGGCTATGCCACGCATTTGCGCAATATCACCAGCGGAAGGGCAAGCTATTCGATGGAGTTTCACCGGTATGAGCCGTTACCGAAAGCGATCCAGGAGGAAGTGCTGAAGGATGCAAAGGGAAAATAATTTGGAGATTTGAAGATTCGCTGTTTACAACTTCCAATTTCCAATTATCAACTTCCAATTAAGGGTGTTTCTCATTGATATGATGATTTGAAAATTTGAAGATAAAATTTTCTTTTATCTTGAAACCAAAATCTTCACCATAGTACTACTCTCACCGGCCATTAGCACCAGAACATAATTTCCGGGAGGTAGATTTCTGCAAGGAAAAAAAGTTTCAGAGTATTTACCTGCCTTATGACTGACATGGTCCATAAGGCGGCAAATCTTTTTTCCACTAATATCAAAAAGATCGGCTGTTACAACAGAAGATTCTGATAAATTATATTCCATCGTAAAAAAATCACGAACAGGATTTGGATAGACCAGAAAATCAGGAGCAGCTTTTCCGGGATCGATCATGCCAAGACTGTTGTCGAGCATGTAGCGGGCCATGCCGAGGTACCACTGATCCCCATAGGTCCAGATTATATGTATTCCGGTAACGAGCAATTTATTATCTGGAAAAATGACAGCAGAACAGGCATAATCACTCTGGTCCGTGCCATAAAAACTCGTTGTAACACGGCCATTTTGGCCAAAAGTAGGATCAGGATCTCCATCCTGATTAATTCTGGCCAGTGCATAAGCATAAATATACGGCATGGTGGAGAGATCAATGATCACGTTTCCTACCGCGACAATTTTTCCATCATCCTGTAAACAAAGTGAATTTATGGAAGAATGAACAGAGTCAAATTTAATATCTGAAAAACCACTGGTTCCAAAAGTAGTGTCAGCATTACCATCAGAATGTAATTTCAAAATAGAGAAATCTCCAGATGAGCATTCTCCAGCTAAAAGAAAATCATCATTTTCAAGAAGTAATGCAGTGTATCCACGAAAATTCTGATACAGCAACTTTTTCTGACCATTCAGTCCAAAAGAACTATCAACAGAACCATCAGGATTTAATTTAATAAGAGTTTCATAATAAGAAAGTACATGCAGAAGAATCTTATTATCTGACAGAATTAAAACATCATAACAATAATTATAATCAAAGGAATCAATGCGAATCTTTACCTGTCCATCCATTCCAAAGGTGGAATCAGGGCTGCCATCCGGAAGATATCTAACAACGCCTATTTCATCACGGGGGATCGAATCTATATAACAAGTACCTGCAGCAACGATTTTTGAATCTGATTGGACTGCGGCGCACATTGCATAATCTATTCCTAAAGTAAAAGAAGTTTCTGTGATACCATTAACGCCAAATGTTGAATCCAGGATACCTTCTGGAGTTAGCCTGATGACTAAAAAATTATCATTACCTGTTCCGATTACTAATATTTTATCATTGTTCAGTACAATTGTTTTATAAAGCCAGAAATCATTGCTGAAACAGCCACAGGTGGCAAACGAAGAATCAATTCTGCCATCCTGAAAAAACCGGCACACCGAAAGGGGATGGTTAAAATGTCCGCCTACAATGTATTTTCCATCAGATTGATTACAGGAACTTTGATAACTATAATCCATTTGAAGATAATAATTTATCACCTTTCCATCATCGCCAAAGGAAGGATCCAGTTGACCCTGGGCTAATAATCTCAATGGAAGACAAAGAATGATTAAAAGAGCATATTTCATATTACACTCATTAATTGAAATCCAAATCTAAGAAATAAAATATAATCATCTCACGTCACGTCGTTACGCCGTCACGTCGTCACGTAAATTCGTACCTTTGCACCTCCAAAAAAACATAATATCATGCTACGAACACATACCTGCGGAGAACTTACGCTGGCTAATGAAGGAATTGAAGTAACCTTGTGCGGATGGGTACAGCGGAGCCGCGAAATGGGAGGACTCACCTTCATTGATCTCCGCGACCGATACGGGATCACGCAACTGGTCTTCAACATGGAAGTGAATGCGGCGCTTTGCCAGGAAGCCCGCAAGCTGGGAAGAGAATACGTGATTTCTGCCAGGGGAAAAGTCGCCGAGCGAAGCAATAAAAATCCTAAAATGCCGACCGGCGACATCGAGATCCTGGTGGATTCGTTTGAAGTGCTGAATGAATCGAAGATCCCGCCTTTCACCATCGAGGAAAACACCGACGGGGGCGAGGAACTACGCATGAAATACCGTTATCTTGACCTGCGCCGCAGCAACATCCGGAAAAATCTTGAGCTGCGTCACCGCATGGGTATTATCACGAGAAATTACCTGAATGATCAGCAGTTCATCGAGGTGGAGACCCCCGTGCTGATCAAGTCAACGCCGGAAGGTGCCCGCGACTTTGTTGTTCCGTCGCGAATGAATCCCGGGCAATTCTACGCCCTGCCCCAATCGCCTCAAACCTACAAACAGCTGCTGATGGTGGCCGGCTTCGACCGCTATTTCCAACTGGTGAAATGCTTCCGCGACGAGGATCTCCGTGCTGACCGTCAACCGGAATTCACCCAGATCGACTGCGAAATGTCATTCGTAACCCAGGAAGATATCCTCAATACTTTTGAAGGACTGGCACAACATCTTTTTAAAGAAGTTCTGGGCATTGAGACGGGGAAATTTCCCAGGATGCCCTATGATCAGGCGATGAGCGAATATGGCTCCGACAAGCCCGATATCCGTTTCGGGATGAAGCTGGTGAATATTACTGAACTGGTGAAAGGCAAAGGATTCAAGGTTTTTGACGATGCACCGCTCGTTGGCGGTATCAATGCCGAAGGATGCGCCGATTATTCCCGCAAACAGCTTGATGAGCTGACCGAGTGGGTAAAACGGCCGCAGATCGGCGCTTCAGGACTGGTATATATTCGTATGGGTGCTGACGGAACGCTGAAATCATCTGTTGATAAATTTTATTCACCGGAAGATCTGCAGAAAATTGCTGAAAAATTTGCTGCAAAACCCGGTGATCTTATCCTTATCCTGGCGGGAAAAGAAGAAAAGACCCAGAATGCCCTTGGAACGCTCCGCCTGGAGATGGGCCGCCGGCTCGGACTTATCAACAACAAAGAGTTCAAACCGCTGTGGGTTGTTAATTTCCCGTTGCTGGAATGGGATGAGGAAACCCGGCGTTTCTATGCCAAGCATCACCCGTTCACTTCGCCCGTGCCCGAGGATATTCCGCTGCTGGAAACTGATCCCGGGGCCGTGAGGGCCAATGCCTACGACCTTGTGATCAATGGTGTCGAGATCGGGGGAGGCTCCATCCGTATCCACAACAAAGAACTGCAGCGAAAAATGTTTCAGGTGCTGGGCTTCACCGACGAGCTGGCCCAGGCCCAGTTTGGCTTCCTGATGAATGCTTTTGAATATGGCGCTCCTCCTCATGGTGGCATCGCTTTTGGTTTCGACCGCTGGTGCACGGTATTTTCAGGCGGAGATTCGATCCGCGATTTCATCGCTTTCCCGAAAAACAACAATGGCCGGGATATGATGATTGATACTCCCGCCGTAATCAGCGAAGAACAACTGAAGGAGCTGTTTATCCGGGTGATGGCGTAATGGATTCACTATTCACTATTCACTATTCACTCAAGAGAGCCTTTTCTTTATCTTTGCATCATAAAAATTTGAAAATATGTTGAATAAGAATATTATCCTGCTCATAGCGGGTATTACCCTGCTATTTGTTTCCTGTACGGATCGTGGTCTGAAAGAAGATGCACAGAAAATTTCCGATGCCATGTGCAAAAATATTTCTGTGATGAACGATTTGAGAAAAGCCAATCCGATGGATACCGTTTTGGTGCAAAAACTCCAGAATGAAGCCAAGGACCAGCGTATCGAAATGACTATCCTGTATCAGGAATTCAATCAGAAGTATGGTGAAAAAACCAAGGACGAAAAGTTCAACAAGAAATTCGCTAAAGAACTGCGCAAAGCCATGCTGAAATGTCCCAATCTCTCGCCCGAGGACAAGGCACAGTTCGAGAAGGAACTGGAGGAGTTATTTATGATATAGGATATATGAATTATGATTCAGAATCCTGATTCTTGATTTTTGATTCTTGATTCTTGATTTTTGATTTTTGATTTGT
>JBLNAN010000056.1:0-3925 GCA_050259355.1 Syntrophothermus sp.
CAACCCATTATCCCTTCGCTGACTACAAGCTTATTGTCATGTTCGGTTGTTCGCCTGATATGGCCGACAAATTGACAAAAGCCGTATTCAGTGAAATTGAAAAAATCAAGAAAAAAGGCCCGACAGAGGCAGATCTGCAGAAAGCGAAAGAGACTTTGCTCAGAACCCGTGAAACCGATCTGGAAAAGAACAATTTCTGGCTTTCGAAGATTGAATCTGTTTATTATGACCAAACCGATCCTGCCAGCATTCTTAATTTCAATGACAGGGTCAATGCTGTTACCATCCAGCAATTACAGGCTTCAGCAAAGAAAAACTTCAATCTGGATCATTATGTGCGGGTGGTGCTTATGCCGGAGAAAAAATAACAATGGAGAACAAGATCAGTATTAAGAATAAAAAAGCAGGACATGAATATTTCCTTTTACAGGAATTCACCGCGGGGATCCAGCTGACCGGTACGGAAATAAAATCGATTCGCGAGGGGAAAGCCAGTATTGTTGATGCATATTGTACTTTCAGGGGAGATGAGTTATTTGTTATCAACATGCATATCGCCGAATACAGTTACGGGAGTTATAATAATCATGAACCCAAGAGAGACAGAAAACTTTTGCTGACAAAACGGGAACTCGGCAAACTCCAGGTAAAGGTGAAGGAGAAAGGATTAACCATTATCCCGGTTCTTTTGTTCATTAATGAAAAGGGGCTTGCAAAACTGACCATTTCCCTTGCCCGTGGAAAACATCATTATGATAAACGGGAAACATTAAAAAACAAGGATTTTCAACGGGAAATGGACCGCAGGAGCCTCTGATTTTTTCATAATTAATGTTAAAGAAAAATTACGATAGAATGATTCAGGCTAATTTTGCCGAAAAAAGAATGTCGAGAAGCATACTTTTTATCTTCCTTTTCTTTTGTCACGGTTGGCTCCAGGCCCAGCCGGGAAAGGAGGAGAAATCTCCCGCACCCTCCCCGAGGGGAGAAAAAATCAAATGGTACAGTTTTGAAGATGCCTATCAGCTGAGTAAGAAAAATCCAAAAAAAATGTTCGTGGATGTTTATACTGACTGGTGTGGCTGGTGCAAGAAAATGGATGCGGAAACTTTTACCAATCCGGTCATTGCCAAATACATGAACAAGAACTTCTATTGTGTAAAACTGGATGCTGAACGTAAAGACTCCGTGATTATTGACGGGGTAGTGTTTGACAATCCGGGAAAAACCAGCAGAAGATCCACTCACAAGCTTGCCGTAGAGCTGCTTAATGGCTCAATGTCGTATCCTTCCTATGTTTTTTTGAACGAGAAAAGTCAGCGGATCACGGTTATAAATGGTTACCGCGTTGCAAAAGAATTCGAGGTAATACTGCATTATTTCGGGGATGATGCCTATACAAAAATGCCCTGGGAAGAATTTCAACCGGGATTTACAGGCACCATAAAATAAAAAAACTCCCTGATTTTCAGGGAGTTGGGGTGGAAGATGGGATTCGAACCCACGACATTCAGAACCACAATCTGACGCTCTAACCGACTGAGCTACATCCACCATTTAGATGCGGCAAAAATACAATATTTTTTCAATATTCAATTACATTTGCAAAATCCAATTTCAAATAAATCTTCGTGTTTTTCAGAAAAAAGACCTATCCTTCCTCCTCTCTTTCTATCATCGCGTGGAGAAAATTCGTGAAAAACAAAATTGCTGTTGCCTCGATGACCATCATTGGATTGGCCATTCTGGTTGCAGTTCTCGGATATTTGATTACACCTGATCCCACGCCTTATTCCAATGATCAGCACCTGGAAATCGGATTAAAAAAGCCTGGTTTTCATGTTAAAATGCTGCCAGTGAAAAACCAAAATCCCCAAGGGCAGTTTTTTCTGAAAACCATGTTGTACGGGAAAAAAAATCCAAACAGTCTGATCCCTGTTCATGATTACCATTACAAGGGCGATTCCATCATTGTTAGTGAGTATTCTGACCCGATGCCCGAGGTACCTGTCACGAGAGGATGGCTGCTGAACGAGGTAAGAGAGCCCGTGGTCAAGACTTTCTGGCTGGGCACCGACCGTTTCGGAAGAGATTATCTGAGTCAGTTGCTGATTGGTACCCGGGTCAGCCTGGCGGTGGGATTTATATCAGTGATCATATCCCTTATCATTGGGATTTTTATCGGGGCAGTTGGTGGTTTCTTCCGGGGATGGATTGATAACGTTATCGTTTGGCTAATCAATGTTATATGGTCCATTCCCACCCTGTTGCTGGTCATTGCCATCACTTTCGCTCTGGGAAAAGGATTCTGGCAGGTATTTATAGCGGTAGGACTAACGATGTGGGTTGAAGTTGCGCGGGTAGTCCGCGGTCAGGTACTCAGCATACGGGAAAAAGAATATGTTGAAGCCGGAAGGGCGCTGGGTTTCACAAGTTCGAGAATTATCTTTCATCATATCCTTCCCAACATTATGGGCGTTGTAATCGTGATCTCTGCCGCAAATTTTGCATCCGCTATCCTGCTAGAGGCTGGTTTGAGTTTTCTTGGAATTGGCGTTCAGCCCCCCATGCCCTCCTGGGGATCCATGATAAAGGAAAACTATGGCTATATCGTGCTTGACTCAGCCTATCTCGCTCTGCTTCCAGGCTTTGCGATCATGCTGATGGTACTGGCCTTCATGCTCATTGGAAATGCACTCAGGGATGCCCTTGATGTAAAAACTATTTAACCTTGTATTCACGGTCGGCACATCCCTTCTGCCTTGCACTTCTGCAATTTCCCTTGTCAAAGAAGAACTTGATGGAAAAATAAGCATCCATACCCGTGAAGTTTCTGAAATTGAAAAATTCGCCCAGCTTCTCGGTGCCTATGGTCACCCACCAGAAACGCAGGGAAAGTCCCATCCGGGGAAGGTACCAGTCATACAGGCTGATGGGAAGATTTGCCTCGAACCAGTGGGTTTCGTAACGGGGAGTGATGGCCACTACAGCAGGCCTTCTTAAGGAAGCATGAGAAAATGGAACACCCAGCAGAAAACTACCGTTCACAAACCAGTTTTTCTGTACATGGTAATCTACCTGCAAACTTAGCGCGGTGGGCAACCACAACCGGAAATTATCAGCCACGTAAGCAGCAGAATCATTTCCATAGAACTGATAACTTACGGTATCCACCAGTTGCTGCACTCCCCTGAAATCATAGTTGCGGACATTTTCCCAATAGGAACTTTTATCCTCAATGCGGATCTTCTCCGCGTGGTCCTTAAAATTGATCGAGCCAAAATCCACCAGTGCCAGACTCACCCGGTAATCATAGGCGGCATAAGGTTGCGAACAAAACGTGGTAAAATAATTTGTTTGCGCCAGTCTCTTCAGCCTGGTATACGTAAACCCCACGTCAAATCCCCAGCCGTGACCCTTGATCGTTTTTCCATTGTACATCCCGATCTCATTGCCATAGTCCACGGGTAACGAATATCCTACCTCGGCGTTGATATTGTTCACGATGATGGTCGAATCATCCGGAATCATGTAATCCATATTTGTGACATACCCGTAAGATCCGGTGTACCCAAACAACCTTTTCACAGAAATGCCGATATCAATCCTGTCATAATTCCGTTCGTACAATCTGTATGCGTAGCTTAATCCGATCTCTCCCCAGGTCATTTCGGCAGATGTGAAAGGCCTGTTTTCCTTGTAGTTGATCTTTTGCTGCGGACGGTAATTAAGTCCGAGATAAGCAAAATTGGCAATATCAACAGGAAGATTTGTCACTGAAAATACAGACCGGAGATCAGTAAAAATTCCGAAAGCATGTTTTCCCCGCAAAATTATTGCCCCGGGCCCGTTGATCCTGTTATTTACAAAGGCATCCTTGCGGGTGGAGGAACCATACGTGTAAAACATCCGGTCTTCCGTTCCG
>JBLNAN010000057.1:0-5320 GCA_050259355.1 Syntrophothermus sp.
ATATACTGCCAGGCAGTAACCCCTGAAAAAGGATAAAGGAATTTTTAAAACAAAATAGTATGAGACGGCAATTTTTACTCTGCATTATGCTATGCTTGACTTCTGTAGCGGCTGTATGTCAGTTTGTTCCTCAGCCCCTGAATTATCCCGGTCCCGGCTACTGGCCGGCTTACTTCTCGATCATCGATTCCAATCATGTTTGGGTAGGAACAATTCATGAAAGCGGTCTTGCATTTCCTTTCTCGGCAAAAACCTCCGATGGTGGAAATACCTGGAAATTTGATTCTATTCCTGTTCCGGGTACACCGTTCTGCAGCTCAATTTGTGGTTGGGATACCAATACCTGTTACTTCGTTTTTGTTGATGCAGATACCCTAGGTGGTATGATCTGGAAAACCACCGATGGCGGAAACAACTGGAACAATATGACCACTAGCCAGTTCGCGGGCGGTTTCGCCAATTTTTATCACGCTTTCAGCGCCGATACCGGGGTTGCCATGGGTGACCCCACCGGGGGGTATTTCGAGATACAGATCACGAACAACGGGGGTGCATCCTGGACCCGTGTTCCTTCGGCAAACATCCCGTCGCCGCTTGCTAACGAAGCAGGCTGGAATGATGGGTATTCATATGCCGGAAATTCTGTTTGGTTCTCTACCAACCAGGGCCGATGTTTCCGGTCGACCAACAAAGGGCTGAACTGGCAGGTAACCGATGTGGTACCGGGCGGCAATGGAATGTTCGACGTGTGCTTTTCTGGTGATCAAAAAGGTGTGTACTGGATGCAGGATGCGGTAACCAATGCAGTGGCTGTGACCAGCGACGGTGGAATAAACTGGGATACGGTTTCTTTTCCGCAGGGATATTCTATTATGATGATGTCGGCAGTCCCGGGATTCAACGGCGGATTCATTCTGACGGCTTTCAAAAACGGTACCCACGTATTTTTTACGCCCGATCTTTTTTCCAACCTGATCGAGATTGAATCCAACATCGTTTCCAGCGGTGAAATCTCTTTCAGTAATGCATGGACGGGGTGGCTGGCAGCAGGTGAGTCAGGAACCAACGAGATTTACAGATACACCGGGATCCTGACCAAAGCGGAGGATATCCATAAAGAAAAACATCCTTTGCTGATCATTCCCAATCCTTCCGGTACGAAAGCGCTGGTGCGTATTTCAGCAGGACCGGAACTGGCGGAGGTAGGTCTTCGGATTTTTGACAAGACCGGGAAATTGTGCTACAACGGAAATTTAAGGTCCTCCGGCGGCTGGATCACACTCGATGCTTCATCATTTCCAGCCGGGATCTACGAGTTGGTTGTGTCAAGCGGAAACGAGGTGATGGGAGCGGGGAGGTGGATTGTAAGTCACTGATCACGATGATCAGTCGGGCAACCACGATCGACCGGATGTTTTGGACTCATTCCGATCCTCTGTCTCAGATATCAACATAAGATACCTGCCGACCGACAAGAAAGGTTTGATTTGAAATTTTATTATTTTTACCCTATTCAAAATCAATCGATATGAAAAAAATCGTTTTACTCATGGCCTTGATGGTCCTCGTTGTTGTTGCAGCATCTGCAAAGGGGATTGAAAAGAGAAATCCGAAATCCCTGATTCAATCGCCCTCGCAGGAATTGTTATGGAAATGGGATACCATTTTTACTTACGATACCAGCGGGATGTATCAGCGGAAAACTCAGCAGTTCGATGTTTCGGGAAACGTGCTTTCGCGGCTGACGGAAGTCTGGACTGGTAGCACCTGGGATAACTATGAATTGTACACTTACACCTATGATGCTTCCGGCAATCAGATCACCGGCTTGTACCAGACCTGGGAGAATCATTCATGGACCAATGACTGGAGGTTTACAAGTACCTACAATTCAGCAAACCTGCTGCTGACAGAGGTGGATGAGACCTGGACTACCGGAAATACCTGGGAATATGATGCAAGGGTGACAGAGGAATATGACAATAACAACAATGAAATTACGCAGACCTGGGAAGGGTGGGACGGAACGGCATGGGTTGGTTTGTACAAATACAGCTCAACGTACGATTCCAATAACAATCATTTAACGGTTCTTTCTCAAAACTGGAGCAACGGGGCATGGGTGAACAACTACCAGAATTCTTACACGTATGATGGTGCGAATAATCAGCTAACCGAACAGCAGCAGTCATGGTCGGCAGGAACCGGCTGGACCAATGTTTATCTCATCACCAATACATATGATTCCGGCAATCATCTGATTTCTGAATTAATGCAGATGTGGCAGTCGAATGCCTGGGAAAATAATTCCCTGACGGATTTTACATATGACGGTAACGGGTACATGATCAAACAGCTTGTAAAAAACTGGCTGAACGGTACATGGGCGGATAATCATCAGCTTCTCTTTACCCGCGACGGCAGCGGTAACATGCTTGATGAAACCTGGCAAATCTGGACGGATCCCGACTGGGTAAATTATATCCGGTATTCTTATTCCTATGATGAATATGATAATTCAATTTCGGGTAAATACGAGGCCTGGCTGTCGGGCGCGTGGCAGCCGGCTATGTGGAATCTCTGGATCCTGCAGGGCGGAGTAAAGACGGATATCATGGTGGGCATTTACAGGTATGAAGCCGGTTATTATTCTTTCCCGACAGGTATAAAGGATCCTAATTCTGCTTCATTCGTGGTTTATCCCAATCCGGCAAAGGATTTTGTAACGGTTACATTTTCTGCAGATCATTCTTCAAAAAGATTAACGTTAACCGATATTTCGGGAAAAGAGATCCTTTCCATTGAAGTTTCAGGATCTTCAATGTACCTGGATGTTCAGGATCTTACGGAAGGGGTTTATTTTTTGACTGCTGAAGGAACTACCAGGAAATTTATCAAGAGGTAGTCTCCCTGCTGTTTGATTCTCTTCGCCTTTTGAACACGAATTTTGTCATTTTTTAAACACGGTTTCTCGCGGAGGAATGGAGGATTTGCGGAGTTTTATTTCAGGATTTGTCTTTTCAAACTAATTCTTTTGAGGAAACTCGTCACCCGTCACCCGTCACCCGTCACCCGTCACTCCCTCACGTCCGTCACGAATAAATCACTACCTTTGCCTCACTAACATTTAACTGATCAAAACGATGAAGAAAATCCAGATGGTCGACCTTCGGAGTCAGTACCTCAACATTAAACCCCAGATTGATGCCGGAATTCAGGAAGTGATTGATTCATGCGCCTTTATCAACGGTCCCGCCGTGAAAGGTTTCCAGGAAGAACTTGAAAAATATCTTGGCGTGAAGCACGTAATTCCCTGTGCCAACGGAACCGATGCCCTTCAGGTTTCCATGATGGCCCTCGGCCTGCAACCCGGCGATGAAGTCATCACCTCTTCCTTCACCTTTATCGCCACGGCCGAGGTCATTGCCCTGCTTCGCCTCACGCCGGTGGTCGTGGATGTCGACCCCGACACTTTCAACATCGACCTTGCAGCCATCGAACGCGCCATCACCCCGAAAACAAAAGCCATCGTTCCGGTTCACCTGTTTGGACAGACCGCGCCCATGGAAGAGATCATGGAAATTGCCAAAAAACATAACCTGTACGTGATCGAGGATAACTGCCAGGCCATCGGCAGCGACTATATCTTTGCCGACGGTTCCACCAGGAAAGCCGGTACCATCGGCCACGTGGGATGTACTTCATTCTTCCCGTCAAAAAACCTGGGTTGCTACGGCGACGGTGGTGCAATCTTCACCAACGATGACGAACTGGCGAAACAGCTCCGCGTTATTGTCAACCATGGCATGACAGTAAGATATTACCACGACTATATCGGTGTGAATTCCCGTCTCGATTCCATTCAGGCAGCCGTTCTGAGAGTTAAGCTGGCGCATCTGGATGAATATGCAGCCAGGAGAAGAGCTGCAGCAGATTACTATGACAAGGCCTTCGCCAATCATCCGAAGCTGAAGACCCCGGCCCGCTACGCCAAATCCAACCATGTTTTCCACCAGTATACCCTTGTTTCAAAAGACATTGACCGCGAAGGTCTGGTAACTTATCTTGCATCAAAGGAAATCCCCTGCATGATCTATTACCCGGTTCCGCTGCACATGCAGAAGGCATATCTCGATCCAAGGTATAAGGCCGGTGATTTCCCCGTTACGGAACATCTCTGTGCCAATGTTTTCTCTCTTCCGATGCACACCGAGCTGGATGAAGAGCAGCTGAAACACATCACCTCATCAGTTCTGGAATATCTCAATAAATAATCCTATGGAAGCTGAATATTTTGCACATCCCACGGCAGTAATAGATGATCATTGTATCATCGGCAAAGGAACCCGGATCTGGCATTTTACGCATATCATGAGCGGATGCGTGATCGGTGAGAACTGTAATTTCGGTCAGAACGTGGTGGTTTCACCCGGCGTGAAGCTGGGCCGGAACGTGAAAGTGCAGAATAATGTTTCCATCTATACCGGTGTTATCTGCGAGGATGATGTTTTCCTGGGACCCTCGATGGTTTTTACCAACGTGATCAACCCGAGAAGCCATATTCTCCGTCATGACCAGTACATGGAAACGCTGGTAAGGAAAGGAGCCACGATAGGGGCAAATGCCACGATCGTCTGCGGACACGAGATCGGGGAATTTGCCTTTATCGGAGCCGGCGCCGTGGTTACCAAAAACGTTCCCCCGTATGCCCTGATTGTCGGTAATCCCGGAAAACACGCGGGATGGATGAGCGAATACGGGCACCGGCTTACGTTCGACAATGAAGGCATCGCTGTATGCCCTGAGAGTGGCGAAAAATATCAACTGAAAGATAACAAAGTGACAAAACTGTAGTCATGGAACAGAACCGTCCATTGAATTTTGCACTGATCGGCGCCGCCGGGTACATCGCTCCCCGTCACATGAAAGCCGTCAGGGATACGGGAAACCAACTGGTTGCCGCACTGGATCCTTACGACAGCGTGGGAATCATCGACAGTTACTTCCCGAATGCTGATTTCTTCATTGAGCCGGAGCGCTTCGACAGGCATCTTGACAAGCTCCGCCGTGATAAATCTGACCGGAAAATTGATTATGTCAGCATCTGCTCCCCGAATTACATGCATGATTCCCATATCCGGCTGGCGCTGCGCAACGATGCAAATGCCATCTGTGAAAAGCCGGTGGTATTGAATCCCTGGAACGTGGATGCTTTGCTGAAGATCCAGGAGGAAACCGGCAAAAAGGCTTACACGATTCTGCAGGTAAGGCTCCATCCGGCCATCATTGCACTGAAGAAAAAAATTGATGAAGGTCCTGA
>JBLNAN010000058.1:0-2562 GCA_050259355.1 Syntrophothermus sp.
GGATCATTCTCCTGAGCAGGTTGCCAAAGCACTTGCCATCAGTGAAATTACATTCGTAGATAATAAGCACGCGAAGCTTTCTTATAACAGGGTAAAACGTGATGTCAGGTACAAATACAAGGCAAAAACCAGGCAACTGATCATGAAGGACAAAGAATTCGGCCGGATTACCTGTGATATTGAAACTTTGGATAATGATCGTTTGAGCATCATCGAACATTTGCCCATTGCCGATTTTATCGTGGTCTATCAGAAAAAGTGAGGTTGCGGTTAGTGTTACATTTTCCTTTAGCACACAGTTCGCGGACCACAGATTTGACTGATCTTCACTGTATAATTCAGTAAATCCAGTTAAACAAGCTTCTTCTTAATCTCCCTCAGCATTACCTCGGTCATTCTCGGAAGATCATACTGGTAATTCAATCCCCAGTCTTTCTTGGCAACGGTATCATCAATACTTGCAGGCCATGAATCAGCAATCGCCTGACGGAAATCGGGTTTATAACTGATCTGGAAACCGGACATTCGTTTTGCAATCTCTGTCGCCACCATACGGGGGGTAAAGCTGATCCCTGCCATGTTGTAACTTGATCTTACCGAAAGTTTTGAAGGATCAGCCTCCATCAGCTGTATGGTCGCCTTGATGGCATCGGGCATGAACATCATGGGAAGCGCACTTTCCGGCCCCAGGAAACACTCGTACGAGTTGTTTTTGATGGCTTCATAGAAAATCTCGACAGCGTAATCGGTGGTGCCACCGCCGGCTTCGGTCTTGTATGAGATCAGTCCGGGATAACGCACGCTCCGGATATCCACGCCATACTTCAGGTGATAATATTCAATCCAGCGTTCACCGGCCAGCTTGCTGATGCCATAAACGGTGCAGGGTTCCATAACGGTGTACTGCGGCGTGTCAAAACGCGGGGTAGAGGGACCGAAAACAGCGATAGAGCTGGGCCAGAAAATTTTATTCAGTTTTTCAATACGGGCGATCTCAAGAACATTGGTCAGACTGCGCATGTTGATATCCCATGAAGACATGGGTTTCTTCTCAGCATTACCCGAAAGAATCGCGGCAAGATGATAGATCTGGGTGATGTTTTCTTTCTTAACAAGGTCAAGAAGCTTATCATAATCCAGCACATCCAGGATGTAAAACGGGCCTGATGAAGTGATTTCCGCATCAGCCTGACGGATGTCAGATGCAATGACATTTTCATTGCCGTATTTTTTTCGTAGTTCAAGTGTAAGTTCGGATCCGATTTGTCCGGAACAACCAATTACAAGAATTTTTTCCATGAGTAAATATTTTGGTCAAAAGTAGGAAAAAAACATGAACGCGTAAACTCGTAAACGCATAAACCCGATATGATTTGGACTTGATTTTTTAAGTATTTTTACAGCCGAATGTGATATTTATGGACAACGCGCTTTATCTGTACAATACTTTATCGAGGACAAAGGAAATATTTGAGCCGATCCACCCTCCATTTGTTGGATTGTATGTTTGCGGACCTACTGTATACGGCGACCCGCACCTGGGTCACGCCCGGCCGGCAATCACCTTCGACCTGGTTTTCCGCTGGCTTGCCTTCCTCGGCTACCGGGTGAGGTATGTCCGTAACATCACCGATGTAGGTCATCTTGAAAATGATGAAGATTCAGGAGATGACAAAATCGCCAAAAAGGCCCTGCTGGAACAGCTTGAACCCATGGAAGTAGCGCAATATTATTCTGACCGTTATTTCCTCTTCATGAATGCCCTCAATGTCAACCGGCCTTCCATCGAACCCAGGGCATCCGGACATATCATTGAACAGATCAGGATGATCGAAGAGATCCTGGAGGCGGGATATGCTTACGTGATCAACGGATCGGTCTATTTCGACGTGCTGAAATACAACGAGGGCTACCATTACGGAAAGCTGTCGGGCCGGGTGATCGAAGACCTCATTTCAAATACCCGTGTCCTGGAAGGTCAGGATGAAAAGCGAAACCCGGTGGATTTCGCGCTTTGGAAGAAAGCCCAGCCGGAACATATCATGCGCTGGCCCTCCCCGTGGAGCGACGGTTTCCCCGGATGGCACCTGGAATGTTCGGCCATGAGCACCAAGTACCTGGGAAAGAAATTTGATATCCATGGCGGCGGGATGGACCTCCTTTTTCCCCATCACGAGTCGGAAATAGCACAATCGAGAATAGCCAACGGTATGGATTCAGTTAAATACTGGATGCACAACAACATGATCACCATCAATGGACAGAAGATGGGAAAATCGCTGGGCAATTTCATCACCCTTGAAGAATTCTTCACCGGCAAACATGCCGCGCTCAGCCAGTCCTATACGCCGATGACCATCCGGTTTTTCATTCTGCAGGCCCATTACCGGTCTACCCTTGATTTTTCAAACGAGGCGCTGCAGGCCGCGGAGAAAGGATTGAAAAAACTGCTGGCTGCCGTTTCGACTCTTGAAAAACTGGTTCCCGCGGATGTTCCGGCCAACCCCGACGTGGTGGCCATCCGGAACGCTTGTCATGCAGCGATGAACGATGACTTCAACA
>JBLNAN010000059.1:0-3215 GCA_050259355.1 Syntrophothermus sp.
GCGCTGATGGCTTCATCCTGCCCAATCACCCGCATGTGGAGTTCCGTTTCAAGGTTAAGGAGCTTCTGTCGTTCGCTTTGCAGCATCCTGCTTACGGGAATACCAGTCCAGCGGGAAATTACCTCTGCAATTTCTGCGGAACCCACTTCCTCGTTCACCATGGCCGATTCCTTCTGTGTTTCGCTGAGGCGGGCGGTAAGTTCCTGGATGTTTCTTTCGGTTTCAGGAATACGTCCATACCGGATTTCGGCGACTTTCCCGAGATCACCCTGGCGATTGGCCTGATCTGCCTGGAATTTCATATCCTCGATCTCCTTTTTACGTGACTGAATTTGTTCAACCAGGTCTTTTTCCGTCTGCCACTTGGCTTTCAGCCTGTTGCGGTCTTCCGACAGGTTGGCAATTTCCTCATTCAGTTCCTTGAGTTTTTCAGTGTCTTTTTCGCGTTTGATGGCTTCCCTTTCGATCTCCATCTGCCGGATTTTCCTTTCAATAACCTCCATTTCTTCGGGAACGGAATTGATTTCCAGCCGGAGTTTGGAGGCTGCCTCGTCGATCAGGTCAATGGCTTTATCCGGAAGAAAACGATCCGTGATATATCGTTGCGAAAGCTCCACTGCAGCTATGATCGCTTCATCCCGGATCCTCACCTGGTGATGGGTTTCATAGCGCTCCTTCAATCCGCGGAGAATGGAAATGGCATCCAGGGTATCAGGTTCATTGACCATTACCGGCTGAAATCTTCTTTCCAGGGCTTTGTCTTTTTCAAAATACCGCTGGTATTCCTTGAGGGTTGTAGCCCCGATGGCCCTTAATTCCCCTCTTGCCAGCGCGGGTTTAAGGATATTGGCAGCATCCATGGCACCTTCTCCGCCTCCGGCACCGACAAGAGTGTGTATTTCATCTATGAAAAGAATGATTTCACCATCTGCAGTGATCACTTCCTTTACCACGCTTTTCAGCCTTTCCTCGAATTCACCTTTATATTTTGCGCCGGCAATCAGAGCACCCATATCAAGTGAATAAAGTTCTTTTGATTTAAGATTTTCGGGTACATCACCATCAATGATCCTGTGGGCCAAACCCTCGGCAATGGCGGTTTTACCCACACCCGGTTCTCCGATCAGGATAGGATTATTCTTGGTTCTGCGGTTCAGTATCTGCAAAACCCTCCGGATTTCTTCGCCCCTCCCGATGACCGGGTCTAATTTGCCGTTCCTGGCCAGTTCATTGAGATTCCGGGCATATTTGTTTAACGCGTTGTAAGTTTCCTCTGCAGACTGGCTGGTTACCCTTGAGCCTTTTCGCAACTGTTTTATGGCAGCTGTTAATTCCTTCTCGGTTACGCCACTGTCCTTCAGCATTCTTGAAACACTATCGTTCACCGAAAAGATACCCAGCAACATGTGTTCAATGGAAACAAATTCATCATTAAAAGAAGAAGCCACCGACACCGCTTTCTGGAGTGCCTGATTGGCATCGCCGGAAAGATAGGGTTCCCCGGTGCCGCTGACCCTGGCGAATGACTCTATGTTTTTATCCAGGGCAGGTACAAAAATCTGCATGTTCACATTGAGCTTTTTCAGCAGATAAGGAATGACATTTTCATCCACCGTCAGCATGCCTTTCAGCAGGTGAGCGGTTTCAATGACCTGGTTTTTGTTTGCTGTCGCGATTTCGATTGCTTTCTGGACAGATTCCTGTGCCTTGATCGTGAAATTGTTGAAATTCATTGATTTAAAATTTAAATTGAATGGTGGAAAAATGTCAAAGAGTTTGCCAATTGAATTTCGATATGTATTCCAGAATTTCTGTCATATTTTTGTTCCGGTGACAGACGATTTGACGGTTTTTATAATTTTACCGAAGCAACAGCCGTTAGCATACAATGGAAAAGAAAACAGTGGTAATAGGGGCCAGCCCCAACAGGGATCGTTTTTCCCACAGGGCAGTAAGATCGCTGGTGGCGCATTCGGTTCCGGTTGTTGCCATTGGCCTTAGAGAGGGAAACATCAGCGGGATCAATATCCAGAAGCCTTTCCCGGTTATGGACGGGGTTCACACGGTAACACTTTATGTTGGCAAGGCTCATCAGCCATTTTATTATGACTTTATTCTTGATCTTAATCCGCAAAGAGTCATATTCAATCCGGGTACAGAGAATCCCGACCTGGAGATGAAACTTAAAGATAAAGGGGTAGAAATTGTTTTCGGGTGTACCCTCGTGATGCTGGTTGAAGATGAATTTTAACTGGAAATGTTTTATTTCTTAAATTTACTGCCGAAATCTTTGTTGATGAAAAAAATTCTCTTTCTCTTCCTTCTTTGCATCTCAACAGCTGTATGGTCGCAACCGGTGGTTACCATTCTTCCGGTTAACCAGACTATCTGTTCTGGTGGAAAGGCAAATTTTGATGTGATCATCAACCCTGATACAGCAGATTATTATCTGCAATGGAAAAGAAACGGCGTGTATTTTCATGTTGAAGATTCTCTTCATCCCCATCTTCAGCTCACAAAGCTGGCTTTCAGTGATTCGGGCTATTACACTGTTACTGTAGTCACCGCGCATGGCTCTTTTGAAAGTGATACCGCGTGGGTTCATATGTTACCATCCCTCACCATCGACACGCTCTACCGATACAACCAGCTGGGTTGTCCGGGAAGTTGCAAGGGCCAGATGAAAGTTCACGTTTCAGGCGGCAACCCACCCTATGATTACTTCTGGGGAGCAGGTTTTTCCCAGGATACCATTGTTACATCACTGTGCAAGGGAACTTATATGCTGTCGGTCTATGACAGCGATTCCACCCACTGTGTTTCCAGAGAATACAAAGTGGAAGTCCTCACCTTGCCCAAAGTTACCTTCACCACTGATCCAGTTGATTCTGTTTTTCTCACCAACCCAACGCTGAATGTTTTTTTTCCGGATACCTCCCTGCAACGCCTGAGCAACTGGGAATGGATTTTTTACGAGGGAAAGAACGATCAGGGAAGAACCGACAGTGCGGTGGTTACCAAACTAAACCCCGCCCAGCATATTTATCGTAAAGCCGGTCGTTTTGGTATTTTCCTTCATTATACCGATCTGAACGGTTGCGATACAACAGTAATGGATTCAATCACGGTGATGATTGCCAAACTGACCATTCCGGATGTTTTTACGCCCAATGGGGATGGGGTCAATGATAATTTCGTGATCAAGGTGGACAATG
>JBLNAN010000060.1:0-3548 GCA_050259355.1 Syntrophothermus sp.
GATCTTTTTCACAAGTGTATCGCGCAGGATTCGGCGCTGGAAGAAATCATAAAAGCCAAGACGAAAAACTGGGAACTCGACAGGATTGCCCTCACTGATATCATTCTGATCAAAATGGCGCTCACGGAACTGATACAGTTTCCCATGATCCCGATCAAGGTGACGCTGAACGAATATATCGATCTTTCAAAATTATTCAGTACCCCCAAGAGCAAAGTGTTCATTAACGGGCTTCTCGACAAGATGGTAGAAGACCTTAAGCAGGAGAAGAAAATTAAAAAGAAGGGCCGGGGACTTATATAATAATTTTATACGATTAACGTTTTTCCAATAAAACCGATCCTATCGTGCACACCTTACCAAGATCTCTATTCTTATCGCTGTTTCTTTTCATTTTTATCATGGATATTCATGCCCAGTCGGGCGGCCGCGGGACTTATGATTTCCTGACCATACCCTATTCGGCCAGGACCACTGCCCTGGGAGGTGATTTCCTTGCTATCCGGGATAATGATGTTACGTTGGTGGCAGCCAATCCATCGCTGATCACGCCGGCGATGAACAACAATCTGGGTCTAGGAGTGGTAAGTGTTGCCAACGCTTTTACCTACGGTTTTGCCACTTTTGCACATAATTTTGAAAAGGTAGGGGCCTTTGCAGCTACCATGGAATACATCAATTACGGAGATTTTCAGGCAGCAGATGAAAGTGGCAATAAAACCGGAAATTTTAATGCCGGTGAATATGCCCTGATCGTGGGATGGGGTAGAAGCTTATCTCCACTTTTTTCCATCGGTGCCAATGGAAAGCTGATCTATTCAGGTCTGGAAGATTATAATTCATTTGGTTTTGCCGTGGATGTGGCAGGAACCTATGTCTCTAAAAGTGATCTCTTTTCAGCATCCCTCATAGCAAAAAACATCGGTACACAGATCACGACGTATACTTCGGGAGGCCGTGAGGCATTGCCCTTTGAAATTCAGGCAGGTGTTTCAACAAAAATGAAACATATTCCGCTTCGCTTCTCCTTCCTGTACAACCATATCGAGCGTTGGGATCTTTCCTATTATGATCCGCTGGATCCTGAAAATCAGGTGGATCCGCTGACCGGCACAACCAAGCAAAAGTCGGGTGTTTCGAAATTTGCCGACAATTTCATGCGGCACATCGTGATCGGAAGTGAGCTTACCATTGCCAAAGTACTTGCCCTGAGGCTGGGATACAACTACCAGCACCGGCAGGAGATGCAGCTTCCACAGCACAAGGGACTGAGCGGATTTTCATTGGGCGTGGGACTCAGGGTTAAGATGTTCAGTTTCAATTATGCCCGTACCACCTATATGTCAGGTGGGGTAAATCCCAATCATTTCACCATCAGTGCCGACCTGGGCGCCTTCAGCAAAAAAGAATCGGCTCCGGAAAAGACAGAATGACCCGGCAGAAAGGACGGATATGAAAGTGACCATTGATCCTCATTCCGGATTTTGTTTTGGTGTAGTTTACGCCATCGAGATTGCCGAACGGGAACTCCGGAAAAATCCTTCTTTGTTCTGTCTCGGGGATATTGTTCACAACAATATGGAAGTGAAAAGGCTCCGTGAGCTGGGTCTTACCATCATCGAACACGGGGATCTTCCCAAGCTGCACGATTGCCGGGTGCTGATCCGGGCACACGGGGAACCCCCTTCCACCTATCAGATCGCCGTTAAAAACAACCTCCAGCTGATTGATGCTTCCTGCACCATCGTTCTGAGCCTGCAGCACGAAGTTCGCCATGGTTACGAGGAAATGAAAAGCAAAAACGGTCAGATCGTCATCTATGGTAAAGAAGGACATGCCGAGGTGAACGGTTTAAAAGGTCAAACCAACGGCGAAGCCATCATCATCAGTGATGAAAAAGATATCCTGAAAATAGATTTTTCCCGGCCGGTGAGACTGTATTCCCAAACAACCAAGAGCGTTGAAGGATTTCAGCAACTGGTGAAACTCATCGGTGAGCGGATGCGAAGCCTGCAACAGAAGGATGACGTTGATTTCATCTGGAATGACAGTATCTGCCGGCAGGTTTCCAACCGTATTGACCAGCTGAAAGAATTTTCCTCACGTTTTGATACCGTCATCTTTGTAAGCGGCAAGAAGAGCAGCAACGGGATGTTCCTGTTCAATGTCTGCAAGTCTGTCAATAAAAACACGTACCTTGTGTCACAAAAGGAGGAACTGGAAAAGGATTGGTTCCAGCCCGGGTCTGAGATCGGGATTTGTGGCGCCACTTCCACCCCCATGTGGCTGATGGAGGAAGTCGCCGGTGAGATACGAAAAATGTACCATTGATGTACCTTAAGAAACTTTCGGTAACCAACTTCAAAAGCTATTGCCAGGATGATTTTGTCTTTTCCGACAAGATCAATTGTTTTGTAGGCAATAATGGCGTTGGAAAAACCAACCTTCTGGACGCCATCCATTATCTTTCTTTCTGCAAAAGTTATTTCAACCCACTCGACAGTCAGAATATCCGTCACAATGAAGATTATTTCGTGGTGACAGGTTCTTTTTTCCGCAATGATGAGACTATTGACCTGTTGCAGGTCATTCAGAAGAGAAATCACAGGAAAAAGGTACTGATCAACAAGAAAGAGTACGAGCGGCTGGCAGATCATATCGGACGTTTTCCGCTGGTCATGATTTCTCCTTACGACCGTGATCTGATCAACGACGGAAGCGAGCACCGGCGAAGGTATATCGACAGCGTGATTTCACAGTTCGACAAATTGTACCTGGATGATCTCATCAACTACCAGAAAGTGCTGAACCAAAGAAATTTCCTGCTCAAGGCATTCGCCGAGAAAAACTATTTTGACGTTTCCCAGCTTGAGATCTGGGACGAAAAGCTGATTGAATCCGGCAGCAGGATCTTTGAAAAGAGGAAGACTTTTCTTGAAAAGTTCACCCCGATTTTCAGACATTATTTCAGCTTCATCAGCGGCGAAGACGAAAAAGTAGATATTGTTTATGAATCCTCGCTGGAGGGAAAGGATTTCGGGGCGCTTCTCGGCGAATCCGTGCAGAAAGACCGTGCAGCCCAGTATACCACCGCCGGCATTCACAAAGATGATCTGGCATTCATGATCTCCGGCTATCCGGTCAAGAAATTCGGATCTCAGGGACAGCAAAAATCATTCGTCATTGCCATCAAACTGGCCCAGTTCGATTATACCTCATCTGTTAAAGGATACAAGCCCGTTATTCTCCTGGATGATATTTTTGACAAACTGGATGATACCCGGGTGGAACAGCTGATCCACCTGGTAAGTGAAAATAATTTCGGACAGGTATTTATCACGGATACATCTGCTGAAAGGATAAGTAAGATTTTCGGTCAGCTTCCCATCGACCACAAGATATTCACAATTTCCCGCGCGGGGCAGCAAACCTGATTTTTTTTGGTAAATTTGTGATCCAAAATCACCTTGTTGAAAAAGAACGATCAGACTTTGGGATCCGCTATACGCGAGTTCCTGAAAACCTATCACCTCGAAGAGAAGCTTAAC
>JBLNAN010000061.1:0-5442 GCA_050259355.1 Syntrophothermus sp.
ATCATCCGGGTTTACCTGCCACCCGATGCCAACACCCTGCTTTCGGTAACCGATCATTGTTTGCGAAGCAGGAATTATATCAATCTGATTATTGCAGGAAAACAACCCGAGCTACAATGGCTGGATATGGATTCGGCCATCAGGCATTGTACGGCTGGCCTGGGTATCTGGGAATGGGCCAGCAATGACCAGAACAGTGAACCCGATGTGGTGATGGCCTGCGCGGGTGACACGCCCACCCAGGAGACGCTGGCGGCGGTTGAGTTGTTATGGGAACATCTTCCATCACTGAAAATCAGGGTGATAAACGTGGTGGATCTTATGACGTTGCAGCCGCATACAGAACATCCGCATGGATTAAAAGACAAGGATTTTGATACCTTGTTTACCCCCGACAAGCCGGTGATTTTCGCATTTCATGGCTATCCGTGGCTGATTCACCGGCTCACGTACCGGCGTTCGAACCAGGAAAGGCTTCACGTGCGGGGCTACAAAGAGGAAGGAACGACAACGACGCCGTTTGATATGGTGGTGCTGAACGAGATTGACCGGTATCACCTGGCGATGGACGTGGTGGACCGGGTTTCAGGGCTGGGTTCACGGGCGGCTTATTTCAAGCAGTTCCTCCGCGACAAGCTGATGGATCATAAGCAGTACATTAACACTTATGGCGAAGACGAGCCCGAGATCAGGAACTGGAGGTGGGGAGCGAAAAGCGTGATGAAATAAATTATCTCTTCCGATCTTTCAGGAAATTCACAATTTTATCAAGATCCTGAGCGGACAGCACGCCGGCATAGGCAGGCATTTTGCCTCCCCCGTTGAGAATTCTGAGGGTAATTTCCTGGGACATCAGCCGGTCACCGACATAGGTAAGATCGGGGCCAGCTTTGCCACCAATCCCGGAGATCTGGTGACAGTGGAGACAGGCTTTGCGGTACATCACGGCTGCTCCTTGTGCTGCAGGGGTTCCCGGTTTACCCACCACGGATACCGGCAGTGGGCGGGCATCATAAACAGGCGACCAGTAGGCATGCCGTCCTGCAATCCAGAACGTGACCACGGTGGTGAGCAGAATAACTATGATCAATATGGACCAGGGACGGCGTAACGGATGCCGTTCGCCACGATAGTTGAACACCGGAAGGAGAATCAGCACGAGGATCGCTACAACCGGGGCAAAGGCAATGGCAAACGACTCAATACCGCGGGGCATGAGTGCAAAGAGTGCAAAGATCCAGAGAAGGTACCAGTCGGGACGCGGATTGGCGTTGATATTGGCCGGATCAGGAGCCTTACCAATTTCCGGGGGACCGAAAATGACAGCAAGGGCAATGACAATGAGTACCACCACATTTCCAAAAAGCATATCGCGCCATGCTGCATTTGGCCAGAAAGGAACTCCCTTCACTTTCAGCATCTCATTGTACCAGTTGCGGTACTTTTCAGGCTCTACCCGCTGACCGATGACCGGTGGTTCGGATATTCCATTCCTTATTACCAGGAAAAGATGTAAACCCAGAAAGGCAAAAATGATGGCTGGGATCAGAAATACATGAAAGGCAAAAAAACGGCTGAGGGTGGCACCGCCGAGCGTGGGACCCGCCATCAGGAACTGGGCGACACCGGTCCCGATAAAAGGAAGTCGTCCTGCCTGCTGTGCTCCCACGATGGCAGACCAAACGCCATTGTCGTCCCAGCGAAGTAACTGTCCGGTAAAACCCATGGCCACGGTAAGCAGCAGCAGAAAAACCCCGCTGATCCAACTCATCTCCCGCGGATATTTAAAAGCAGCCATCAGATATACCCTGATCGCGTGAATACCGACCAGTACAATCATCGCGGAAGCTCCCCAGTAATGAATACCTCTCAGGATCTTGCCCAGGGGCATCTGGTAAGTCATGTACCGCAACGATTCATAGGCAGTTACAGAAGTTGGCTGATAAATCAATGAAAGACCTACCCCGGTAAGCACCTGTACAATAAACATGAACAGCGTTGCACTTCCGAAAACATACAACCATCTGGAGTTCCCGGGCACGAGGTGATCCATCAGCGGGCTGATCATCTCACTGATACCCGTACGATCATCAAGCCAATACCAGAATTTCCTGAGTTTCTTCATTTTTTCTTCATGCGTAAATTGGTTATCGGCACCTCGCTGGCTTGTATTTCTACATAGCCGTCCCGGATCCTCACCGGGTAACGGGGAAGATCACCCGGAGGGGGACCTGCCGCATAGGAGCCATCCTGGTTGTACACCCCGCCATGACATGGACAAAGGAAAAGACCAGCATCTTCAATCCATCTGACCGGGCATCCCAGGTGGGTACAATTGACGGAAAAAGCCTGAAACTTGTCATCATAGGTCCGACGGAGCCACGATGCCGTTTTGGATGTTTCACCTGACCAGGGAAGAATGGTAGCATCCTTGAAAGAGACCAGGACGGTTTGCCCTGCTTTGAAATCTTCTACCCTGCCCACCCTTCTCCATTCAATTGGAAAAACCCTGAACAATGGTTCAAGCAGCACACCTACCACGGGAATGGCCAGCAGCGTGGTGGTCACTGCACTCAGCCCCCAGAGGCTTTTGATCAGGAAAGCCCTGCGGTTCATCTTATTATCTTTCTCCTCCCTGTTCTCCATAATCATGATCTACATCAGCAATCCATCCTGTAAAAGCAATAATCATCAGCAATAAACCTATCACCGAAACACTCCAGGAGGTAAGTATTCCCCATAAAAGAAAAAACATCCCGAAACCTGCCACAAAAGGCCAGTAAGTATTTTCAGGCATCTTTTGCGGTTCGGCAGGATAGGATTCTTCCATAGCATCCGTAATTTTTTCTTCTTCCATAATCATTCATTATAACCCGGTTCAGATGATTTCAGCCATCTGCCCAGAATAACCATGCTGTTGATAATATAAATGATGCAGGCCGGCACCCACATGATCAGTCCCGCTACCTGCTGGTCAGCTCCCGGAGTCATCTGAAGGAAATCCGGCAGGAATTTCCCGGGATAATCATAAATGAAGGCCTGTACATAATACAGTTTTGTGGAAAAGGTAAGAACGATACCGAGTAAGGTACAACCTATGCAAGCCATGAACAGATACAACACGCTCAGCAGGGATGATGAAAGCCGTTTCCAGCGTACAGGTGAATGCACCGGCCAGATAAAGATCAGTCCGGCAAGAACCAGTGAATACAAATGCAGAACGTGCAGTACCGGCGATTCCTTCATGGCAAGGAATACCGATGGAATGTGCCAGAACCACATGATGCCGATTCCCGTGATCCAGGCGACAACCGGGTGTAGAACAAAAGAGAACAATTTTTTCAGCCATGGCGGCGGGTTTAAAAGGTTCATCTCATCTTCTTCAAAACCATTGAGCAACAATGGAGGTATGATCAGCAACAGAACGATGTGCTGAACCATGTGGGCACTGAAAAGATAATTATGGCCAATCACATCCAGCGGAGAGATAGATACCAGCAACAGAAGCACGATACCGCAAAAAAATATCCATCCTTTTATCGTGAAACGGGTTTGAATCATAAAATAAATGAAAAGCAGGAAGACAGCCAGCAGGATCATCGGGAGATTAATGTGCCATATGTTATAAGGAGGATTCATTTCAGAAAAATTGGTACAAGGTAAGCCAGTGTAAAAACGAAAATCCAGACAGCATCAACAAAATGCCAGTAAACGGAAACCGATTCATAGAAAACTGCTTCTATTCTGCGGAAATATCCCGAAAGGGTCATAAGGCCTATCATCATGATCATGACAAGACCAATGATCACGTGTAGACCATGAAATCCCGTAAGGGTAAAAAAGGTAGTTCCGAAAACACCGGTGCTGATGGTCATGTTCAGACGAAACAGCTTTGCATATTCAGATCCCTGTCCATAGATGAAGATCAACCCGAATAAAAAGGTAATTCCCAGGAATACCAGTTGCCATGACCGGTTATTCTTTTTCATCATTCTCTGTGAAAGGACGAGCGTGAAACTGCTGGCAATCAGGAAAACGGAAAAGATGATGGTGCGGTTGAGATCCAGATATTTTACGGATAGTTCTGAAAGCGGTAAAGCATAATAGACAAAGGCGATCATCAGGGAGAGAAAGAAAAAGGATTCAGACCCTATAAAAAATAATATGCCGGTTTTATTCTTATCCATGTCTCATTTTTTTTCTCTCTTCCAGTCGGGATCGTGTGGATTCATCAGGTCCCACAACGGCCGCCTGCTTTTCACCAGTGGAATATTGTTAAAATTTTTAGTCGGCGGGGGTGATGAGGTAAACCACTCGAGTGTCCAGGCTTTCCAGGGATTATTTCCAGCCGGCTTACCTTTCCGGAGACTGTAAAAAACATTGATAAAGAACAGTATAAAAGAAGTCACCAGGATCACCATGAAAGTTGTTGAAAAGATATTCATTCCACCATAATACGGAAGGTCAGGATAGGTGAACACCCTGCGGCTCATACCGAGCAATCCCATGAAATGCATCACGAAGAAAGTGCCGTTAAAACCAATAAAAAACAGCCAGAAATGCCATTTCCCGATTTTCTCCGAAAGCATTCTTCCGGTGATCTTGGGAAACCAGTAATAGGCACCCGCCAATCCCCCGGCGACCGATGCGCCAATAAATACATAATGAATATGGGCAACGACGAAATAGGTATCGGTGAGCCGCCAGTCGATCGGTACCAGTCCGAAACCTACCCCGCTTAGTCCGCCGAGCGTGAAATCAATCAGCAGGGAAAGGGCGAATAGCATGGACGTGGTCAGTTTGATGGAACCACCCCAGAGGGTCGCCGACCAGTTGAAAATTTTAACCCCTGTGGGAACCGCGATGAGCACTGTTGACGCTGCAAAGAACGCGTTAACGGGATTACTCATACCAACGGCAAACATGTGATGCGCCCAAACGCCCATTGATAAAAGCGCAATGGCCACCGTGGAAGCGGCGACGAAATTATGGCCGAAAATCGGCTTACGGGAAAATACCGGAATCACCTCGGAAACAATTCCAAAGGCAGGCAAGGCCAAAATATATACTTCCGGATGACCGAAACTCCAGAAAAGATGTTGCCAGAGCAGCGCGTCGCCTCCCGTTGCGGTTGTAAAGAAATGCGCATCAAACTGGCGGTCGATGAGGATCATGAAAACGGAGGCATTGAGAATGGGAAACGCCGCCAGCATCAGGAAGGAATTGATGAAGATCATCCAGACAAACAATGGGACCCTGTTCAGTGACATTCCTTTTGTCCGGTACTTAAGCGTTGTTACGATAAAATTCAAAGCTCCTCCAACGGTTCCGGTTCCCATCAGAATGATGCTCACCGCCCAGTAATCGACGCCGCTATGGGCGCTGTAATATCTTTCACTCAGGGGTGCATAGCTGAACCAGCCAACATCGGGTGCTCCTCCG